>DATLWH010000298.1:0-37641 GCA_035576505.1 Thermoanaerobaculia bacterium
GACCTCGTGGAGGCCAATCGTGGCCTCGCGGAGAGCAAGCGTGACCTCGTGGAGAGCAAGCGTGACCTCGTGGAGGCCAAGCGTGACCTCGTGGAGAGCAAGCGTGACCTCGTGAAGGCCAAGCGTGACCTCGTGGAGACCAAGCGTGGCGGAGGTCGCGGATATTCGAGGCCTCGGAGCGTCCCCTTCTCCGCGTCCTCCGTGAGGCCGAGCCCAACACGCGCAAGGCGAACGCCGGCATCGGCGCGCTTGGGGTCTATGCCATCGCCAAACGCGTCGCACTCAATCCTCGCCGATGCCGCGTGGAGGGCCGCGTTTTTCCGCCGAAGTCGATCTCCGGAAGGCACGCCACCGATCAGGATGGAGCGACGGAATTTGGAATAAGCCGGACAGATCGGACGTAGTATTCGCGATGCCGATTCTGCCGCAGGAGAGAGACTTCTTCCCCGACGACCTGTTCGACCAGCCGATCGAGGAGGCGCCGTGGGAGATCGCGCATCTGCGCAGCCGGCAGGAGAAGTCGGTGGCGCGGCTTCTCATCGACGGCGGCATGCCGTTCTATCTCCCGCAAATCAAACAGACCAAAAAGCGTTCCGGGAGAACGTTCGTTTCCCATCTGCCGCTGTTTCAGGGCTATATCTTTCTGCGCCGCGTGGAGGGTCTTCGCCAGACGCTCTGGCGCACGAGCGCCGTGGTCAAGATGATCGAGGTGTCGGATCAGGCACAGCTGGCCGCCGAGCTGCTGCAGATCCGGCAGCTCCAGGCCAGCGGGGCCGTTCTCACCCCGCGCATGGATCTGGTCCCGGGCGACCCGGTGCGCGTCAAGGACGGGGCGTTCAGCGGGTACACGGGCGTGGTGACGGAAGAGCGCGGAGCGCTGCGGCTGATCGTGTCGGTGTCGATTCTGCGAAAGTCGGTCTCCGTGGAGTTTCCGCGCGAGATGCTCTCGCAGATGAAACCAGGTGAGTCCGGCCGCGCTCGGCGAAAACTCTGACCTGGTGGTTGCACCCTTCCTCTGTTCCTTCACGACGGATGCGACGCTGTCTCTTTTTGAACAGAACCACCGTTGAGACGCGCGTATGGTCGGGGTGTCGTGAGGGCATCACCGTGATGTACACGTACAGCCGCGTGTCCATCCTTTCATGTCGCCATACCGATGGCCGCCTCTGAATGGTGAAAGACCCAGCCTTCCCGCCGCGCAGCATTTGCATCCTTCATGCAAAGCAGCTTTTGCATCCTTCATGCAAAGTAACTTTCATCCGAACCTATGCATCGTCTGTCTTCGTTCGTCATCCGCGGCGGTTCCTGTAACCGACAGGGCGAAGCTCATTCTCCCGAAAGATCCCCTCGCCGCGACTCCGCGTTGACCGGATCCCGCACCGCGGCGTGCAGTTGCCGCGGGCCGTGGCAGAGCACGATCAAGAGGGTTGGTCCCTGATGGACCGCGTACGAACAAAATCCAAGGCCTCCCGGATCAAACGCCCGGCCATCATCGCCGGGGTGGCCATGGTGCTGATCAGCGGTGGTGTGATGCTCGCCAACATCGACTTCAGCACGCATCGAGTCGATCGGACTACGCTCACCGTCGAAACCGTCCAGCAGGGGACGATGGAAGTCAAGGTCGGCGCCAACGGCCAACTGCTGTCCAAGCACGTCGAACAACTGGCCGCGCAGGTTTCCGCGCGGGTGGCGAAGGCGGATATCAAACCGGGCGCGGTCGTACGGGTTGGACAGGTACTGGTGGAGCTCGCCAATCCCGATCTCATCGCCAGCGCGGAGGAAGCGCAGTCGGCGTGGGAAGGGGCGGTGGCGGAACTGCAATCCTCCGAGGCCGAGCTGCAGACGAACATGCTGAACCAGGAAGTCGTGCTCACCGGGGCGCAATTCAGTTCGGAAAAGGCGCAAGTGAAGACCGAAGCGGACGAGACCCTGGCTCGTGAGGGCCTTCTTCCGGGAATTGAGCTGAAGCGCTCGCAGCTCGATCGAACCCAACTGAAGAAGGTTTACGAGATCGAAGGGAGCCGCCTGAAAAAGGTGCGCGACAACATTGGGGTCCAACTGGCTGTCAAGAAATCCAAAGTCGCGCAGCTGGCGCGGGCGCTGGATCGCGCCAGGACGCAGGCTGCTGACCTGAAGGTCGTGGCCGGCATCAACGGCATCGTGCAGGCCATCACCGTCGAAGTCGGGCAGCAACTGCAGCCGGGCAGCCCGATCGGCCGCATCGCGCAGCAGGATCAACTGTACGCGGAGCTCAAGGTTCCCGCGCGTGAGGCCACACAGGTGCAAGCGGGACAAAAGGTCATCGTCGATACCCGCAATGGGACGGTGGACGGCATCGTCACACGCGTCGACCCCGGCGTCACGGACGGCACGGTCGTGGTGGACGTCGATCTGCGGGGTGTGGTCCCTGCCGGGGCCCGTCCGCAGTTGCCGGTCGAAGGCACCATCTACGTCAGCCAGTTGCCGAACACGCTCTACGTAGGCAAGCCCTCGTACGTCAAGAACGATACGTCGATGAGCGTGTACAAGCTCGATCCGGCCGGTCAGTATGCGGCGAGGGTCACGATCAAAGCCGGCAAGGTATCGCTCAATTACCTGCAGGTGCTGCAGGGCTTACAGGCGGGCGACCGCATCATCACCTCCGAAATCGGCGCGTGGCAGGGCCAGGATCGCATCCTGTTGAAATAGCGTTCGCCGGGCTGAATCACAAGACCGCCCCGGCCGGCCATCCTGGCAGCAGATTCAAGATGGCAGAGGATGCCATGAGCGAAGATCGTTCGGCTACGTTCCACAAGCTATACGGAATCAGAAAGCCGAGGGTTGTCTATTATAAAAGAGATTTCCTCGACTACGTATTGATGATCGTGCTGAGCGCACTCGCTCTCAGTCTGTCGTACGGTTTTGGCCAAGCCATGTCGATCGCCGGGCTTGCTCTGTGTGCCTTCATGCTGGTCATGTTTGCGGTGAGGCACGGCGTCGAGCTCAGCGTTCCCGTGATCTTGAGAAGACCGCAGGATGTGCTTTACATGTTCGCGTATAAGCTCCAGAATTTCAAATCTCCGTATCTCATCGCGATCAGTCTCCTGCTGCTGGAAAATCTCCTGATCGCGGTAACACCGAATCTTCCGCACCATGTGGCATTGGTACGCACGGTCGCTCTCTATCTGTTTTACATCCATTTCCTTTCCATCACCGCGTTCCGAACAGTCATCCTGATCGATCATCTTCGGAAGAAGGAGCTGGTCCGTGAGGTGTTGATGCAGACCGCGTGGCGGCGGGCCATCACCGAAAAGACGAACATCACGCTGGAAATCGTGCATGCGTACATCACCGGGCTTCTGACGCACATCATCCAGATCGCGCCGTGGTATCTCGTGATCCGCTATTTCAGCTTTTCGGTGATCTTCCTGCCGGTCGTGTGCGCGGTCAATGTCTTCGTCCACTTGAAATGGCTGCAGGGGTTCAATGGATGGTTCTACCGGGATCACTGGCTTGGGCACAATTCGGAGGCCGAGTTTATCTTTCTCCACGGCACGCACCATGATGCCATCCCATCCGGGTTGATCGCCGTGGCGGAGAACGGCTTTCTGGAAGGGTTTCTGCGGTTCACGATCGGCTGGCCCGTGCCGTTCTACAACCCTCTGATCGCGTTTCTCATATGTATGTATGACGTCAGAACGGATATCGTCCAGCATCAGTACATTCCTGGCGTCTATCCGAGACTATCGAGACAGTTCCTGGAGGTTTTTCAGCATCCGACGCATCACTATGGATCGCTCGAACCTTACAGCATCGGGGCGAAAGTGGATCAGCCTGGCGTTGCCGAGGCGTTCAAGAATACGTTTGCGTGGGTTCCTGACGGGATCAAGAACTCGGCCAAGCTGGACGAAGAGCTTACAGGTTTCAAATGGGACAACCCGACGCATCGGCTGATTCTGAGCCTGTACGACAGGTATCAAAAATGACGCGATCCCCTGCTAGCGGCTGGAACGGACTTAAGACGAGAAGGTACTAACCATGAATCTCTGGTTCGATTTGAAATACGCATGGCGCCTGTTGATGAAATCGAAAGGCTACTCGTTCATGTGCGCGAGCGTCGTTGCACTGAGTCTGGGGCTCGCAGTATGGACGTGCGAGCTCATTTACAGCCAGGTGCTCAAGCCCCTCCCTTTCCCGAAGTCCAGCGCCTGGTACAGCCTGCAGATCGGCACGAAAGCCGAGTCCACGCCGCATCCCGGTGTCGATGCCTACACGTATCAGGAGCTGCTGAAGCGCAATCGCTCGGCCGACTACCTCGGGGCCTTCGCGGAGCAGCCCGTCGTTCTCAGTGAAGGACAGGCGAGCACGCGGTTGCGGGGCGTGGGAATCAGTCCGCGCCTGCTCGCCGCAACGCAGACGCCGCCTCTCATGGGGCGCATCTTTCAGGAATCGGATGGCAAGTCCGGGGCCGCCCCGGTAGCCATCCTCAGCTACGAGACATGGCAAACGCACTTCGCCGGCGATTCGAATGTCGTCGGCAAGATGACTCGAATTGACTCGGCGCCGGTGCAGATCATCGGCGTAATGCCGAAAGATTTTCTGGCGTTTCGCGATTTCGAGCTCTGGGAGCCGCTGCAGATGCCGGCCCTGGCGCGGCCGGCCGACTCGACGATGACATTGATGCCGTTCGTCATCGCGGCGGACAAGAAGAAGGTCGTTGCGAATCTGAACGAGATGAAGCCGGCGATTGCGGGCGTCAATCACGATCATCCGGAACTGTTCGACTCCGGGCGGCACGTGGCGCTCATTCCTGCCCATCAAATGTACACGCATTCCTTTGCGCCGATCGTGATGATGATGAGTCTCCTCGCCGCGGCCGTGTTGCTGATCGGCGGTATGAACATCGGCATGGTATTTCTGGCGCGATTGCTGGAGCGCAGCCGCGAGATCGCGTTGCGTAATGCACTCGGCGCGTCGCGCGGGCGGCTGATGCGGCTATGCCTGCTGGAGACGGCCTTGATCGTTCTGCTCGGGCTCGTGGCCGGGTGGGGGCTGGCGGGACTGGGTGTCCGTTGGACGCAGGGTCTCTATGAATTCGGGTCGCGGATCAAGGGGACCGGACGCCCTCCCAACCTACTGCAGTTACGGCCCGCCGATCTGGCGGCGGCATTGATTTGCGCCCTGGCGATCTGGCTGCTCAGTACGCTCGTTCCGGCATGGCGTGTGGTCAGACAGGACGCGGCCGAAGTGCTGGCGGGCAGCGGCAAGGGAACGTCCCGCCCCGCCGGCAACAGGAGCGTGGCTCTGCTCGTCGGTGTGCAAGTGGTGGTCTCCTGCCTGGTCCTGGTGGTCTGTACGAATCTGGTGCTGGCCGTCAAGAAGGAGGTGAACAAGCCTACCGGCCTGAACACCGCGGGCGTCATCATCGCGACCAACCCTACAGTCTTTGACGCACGCTTTGCCCAGCCGGCCGAGCGCCTGCGTTATTGGGAGGAATTGAAGACGTCAATCGAGAGCAGGGTCCCGGGTGCCGCAGTGGCCTTTACCACGGAGGTGCCGACGGAACCAGGCAGCGTGCCCGCTGCCATCGAGACGCAGCAAGGCACGACCAACAAGGGTGCGTTCAAGTTGCCGGCCACGATCGTGTCGGAAGGCTATTTCTCGATGCTTGGGCTGAACGCCCGTTCAGGCCGTTTGTTCGAAAGTACCGACAACAGCACCTCCCTCAACGTGGCCGTCGTCGATGAGAAACTGGCGGCGCGTTATTGGCCCGATCAAAATGCGCTGGGCAAACGTGTTCAATTGAACCCGACGGAGAATGGCCCCTGGCTCGCCGTCGTAGGAGTTGTCTCCGCCGTTTCGGCCGGGCCTTACAGCTCCGACGTCGGGATCATTTATCAGCCGTTGCGCCAGGCGCTGCCGTCGGGCTTCCGGCTGTTGGTCAGACCGCCGAGCACCACCAGCGACAGCCGGAGCGCGATACGAGCCGCTGCCTTTGCGGTCGATCGGGATTTGCCATTGCAGAACCTGCAAACGGTCGACGACTACGTAGCGTCGCTGAATATCGCGACGTCAGCCCTGGTACCGGCCGTCACCGCCGTGGCGCTCATTACGGCATTGCTGGCGGCATCCGGTCTGTTCGGGCTGATCAGCCGCTCGGTCGCGCAACGTACGCAGGAAGTGGGCATCCGCCGTGCGCTGGGTGCCTCGCCGTGGCGGGCCACTTCGAGGTTCACCCGCCAGGGGGCGGTGTATTTGTGCGTGGCGATTGTCGGGGTCGCGCTGGGGGTCATGGTGATGCCCCTTCTCAGCCGCGCGATCGACAATATTCTCGACCACGTGCTCCTCGGCACGTTTGGGGTCGTCCTTCTCATCGCCGGCGTCATCTTTTTCGCCTCGTATCTGCCCAGCCGTAGCGCGGTGGCCATGGAACCGGGCGACGCGTTGCGTTACGAATAACCGATTTTTCAACTGCACGGTCAAGGAGACCACGAATGACTACTCAGCCTCTCATCAGTCTGCAAGGCATCAAGAAGGTCTTTTACACCGAGGAATTGGAGACAGCGGCGCTAGACGACATTCAGATCGACATCGATCAAGGCGAATATGTTTCGATCAGCGGTCCGTCCGGCTGCGGGAAATCGACGCTGTTGTCGGTGATTGGACTCCTGCATTCCGCCACCGATGGAAAATATCTTCTCGACGGCAAGGAGGTAACAGGTCTGCAATCCTCAGAGCAGGCGCGTGTGCGGAACCGGGAGATCGGGTTCATTTTTCAGGCGTTCAACCTGATTCCCGACATGAGCGCGTTCGAGAACGTCGAACTGCCGTTGACGTATCGCGACGACCTCAATAAGAAACAGCGCCATGACCTTGTCCTGACGGCGCTGGAACAGGTGAATATGGCGGAGCGCCAGAAGCACTTCCCCTCGCAGCTGTCCGGCGGTCAACAACAGCGCGTCGCGATTGCCCGCGCTCTGGTCGGGAAACCGAAGGTTCTGCTCGCGGACGAACCGACGGGGAACCTCGATTCGAAGAACGCGCAGCTCATCATGCAGATGCTCGACGGGCTGCATGGGCAAGGCAGTGCCATCGTCATGGTCACACACGATCCGCGCTTCGCCGAGCGGGCAGAGCGGCTGATCTCGCTGTTCGACGGACGGATCGTTGAGGATCGGCGCCTTGACGCGAGCAGCTCCCCGGTAGGGGTCGCCGCAAGCGCCTGAAGACGGGAACGCATCATGACGAAGATCGAAATACTCAATCTCATCGCGCAGCATACGCGAGAGATACTGCCAGGCCTCGACGCGCACGAGTTCGTCGCTGCCGACCGCCTGGTCGACTTGGGCGCCAATTCCGTTGATCGCGCCGAGATCGCCATGGTCGTGCAGGAATCACTGGGCTTGTCGGTGTCGCGCGTCGAGCTGTTCGGGCCGAAGAACATCGGGGAGCTGGCGGATCTGTTCCTGAATAAAGCGCATGCAGCCTGAAGCGGTCGTGACCGGGCTGGGCGTCATCTCGGCCATTGGTCAGGGGAAGGCTTCATTTATGAACGCGTTGCTTGCGGGCGAGACCGCTTTCGGCGTGATGCGGCGCCCGGGCCGCCAGAACGAATCCGCGTATCTCGGCGCGGAGATTCTGGAAATCGGTTTCCCTCAAGCGATCACCAGGCAGACGTTGCGCGCGGCCTCGCTTTCTGTGCAGGTGGCTCTGTTCGTACTGCTGGAGGCGTGGATCGAGGCGCGGTTATACGACGTCGATCCTCGCCGGATCGGCCTCATCGTGGGCGGCTCGAACATTCAGCAGCGCGAATTGACCCAGGTTCATGAGGCCTATCGCGACTCTCCGGCGTTTCTGCGGCCCACGTACGCCCTGTCGTTCATGGATTCGGATCTCTGTGGCTTTTGTACGGCGCAGTTCGGAATACGCGGTCTGGCCTACACTGTGGGCGGCGCATCGGCGAGCGGTCAACTGGCGATCGTTCAGGCGGCGCAGGCGGTCGTCACAAAACAGGTCGATGTCTGTATCGCGGTGGGCGCGCTGATGGATCTGTCGCATTGGGAGTGCCGGGGATTGCGGGCGCTGGGGGCGATGGGGTCGGATCGCTATGCGAACGAGCCCGCGCTGGCTTGCCGTCCCTTCGACAGGGACCACGACGGATTCATTTTCGGCGAGTCCTGCGGAGCGGTGGTGATCGAGTCGCTGGAGTCGAGTCAGAGCCGGGGTCTGAAGCCTTACGCAACGTTGCGCGGCTGGGGAATCGCCATGGACGGCAACCGCAATCCCAATCCCTCGCTCGAGGGAGAAATGCAGGCCATTCAGATCTCACTCGATGCAGCCGGATGGGCGCCCGCGCAGATCGACTATGTGAATCCGCACGGCACGGCCTCGGTCGTCGGCGACGAAACCGAGCTGAAAGCACTGCAGGCCTCCGGATTGTCGGGAGTTTTTTTAAACGCGACCAAGTCACTTATTGGTCACGGTCTCAGCGCCGCTGGTACGGTGGAAGTGATTGCCACACTGCTGCAGATGCGGGCCGGGCGGTTGCATCCAACCCGCAATCTGGAGAATCCTATCGAGCCGACGCTCAATTGGGTCAAAGACAAGTCGGTCGAGCATCAAATCGAGAATGCGTTGACGCTGAGCATGGGATTCGGCGGGATCAATACGGCTCTGTGCTGGCAGCGGCAGAATTAGCTCATGACCCTTGCCGCCTACGAGACGATCAAGGTGGAATTCCAGGATTCGATCTGTTTCTTGCAGATCGACCGGCCTGACGCGAACAACACGATCAACAGCGAGCTCATCACCGAGTGCAATGATGTGCTGTCGGTGTGCGAGCAGTCCGCAACTGTCGTCGTATTGAGTGGCTCGCCGGAAGTGTTCTGCTTTGGCGCCGATTTCAAGGCCATCGCCCGCGTATCGAAGACGGAGCAGGCCGAGGACGAGGGCCCGGGGCCGCTGTATGACTTGTGGCTGCGCATTGCGTCCGGTCCGTACGTGACGATCTCGCATGTGCGCGGCAAGGTGAATGCGGGAGGCGTGGGGTTCGTCGCAGCGAGCGATATCGTTCTCGCCGACGAGACCGCGGTGTTCAGTTTGTCCGAGCTGCTGTTCGGGCTGAACCCTGCGTGCGTGCTGCCGTTCCTCATCCGCCGCATCGGGTTTCAAAAGGCGAATTTACTAACGCTGATGACACAGCCCATCTCGGCGAGGCAAGCCTGCGAATGGGGATTGGTGGACGCGGTCGAGCCGCAGAGCGATGTTCTGGTGCGTCGTTATTTGCAACGGTTGCGGCGACTGTCAAAGACCGCGATTCGACGCTACAAGATCTACATGAGCCGCATCAACGTGCCCCTGGAAGCGCAGAGATCGCCGGCACTCGCCGCCAATCGGGAAGTTTTCTCCGACACCGACAATCTGCAAGCCATTGCCCGGTACGTCGACCACGGTATATTTCCGTGGGAAAAATCGTAGGAGCGTCGACTGTCATTCTCCGAGACTGTATTCATGTTCTCAGGCCAGGGGTCGCAGTACTTCCACATGGGAAAGGCACTGTACGATGGCAACGACACTTTCCGGGACTGGATGACCCGGCTCGACGAGATTGCACGGCAGTCATCAGGCCAGTCGGTAATCGAGACCCTTTACTCCGGTGCTCACCGCATGGGAGATCCATTCGACCGCACCCTGCTCACGCATCCGGCAATTTTCATGGTGGAATACTCGCTCGCGCAGTCGTTGATTCACGCCGGCGTGCGGCCGGTCAAGGTCCTGGGCGTCAGCATGGGCTCGTTCGCCGCGGCGGCAGTGGCAGGTTTCATCGATGCCGGCGATGCATTGACCGCCGTGATCCGGCAGGCGATTGCGATCGAAGAAGGTGGCGAGCCGGGAGGCATGATCGCCGTCCTTGCCGACCCGGGGCTCTTTGCAGAGGACTTTCTCGGCGGCCGCAGCGAACTGGCGGCCGTCAATTTCTCTTCAAACTTCGTCGTGTCCGCAAGACAAACGGAGCTGGCCGAGATTGCAACGGCCCTAAAACAACGCAACGTCGCCCACCAACGGCTTCCGGTATCGTTTCCGTTTCATTCGCAGTGGATCGATCAGGCGAAATCGGCCTTCGGTTCTTTCATGACGTCGATTCCATGTAAGCGCGGCACGTTGCCGCTGGCCTGCTGTGACAAGACCACAATCTTGTCCGACCTGTCCGATGACTACTTCTGGAACGTCGTCCGTCACCCGATTCGATTCCGCGAAACCACCGCGCGGCTGGAACGAGAGGGTACTCACCGCTACATCGACGTCGGTCCCTCAGGAACCTTGGCCACCTTTCTGAAGTACGGGCTACCCGCAGCCACCGAATCGACGGTCCATTCCATTCTGACGCCTTTCGGCGTGGATCAGAAGAATCTGGCCGCCGTGTCGGCGTCGGGCGGACACTAGCCCCAATGCGAGTCTTTGCCCTTTCGGACATCCACATCGACTACGCCGTGAACTCCAAGTGGATTGAAGGCCTGTCCGCCGTTGAATATCAGAACGATGTGCTCATTCTAGCCGGCGACGTGACCCACGCCCCGCGACGGCTGGAATGGTGCCTCAACACGCTCGCGAGGCGTTTTCAGAAAGTGCTCTTCGTTCCCGGAAACCATGACCTGTGGGTTATCCCCGAAGACCGTAAAAAGAATTCACTGCAAAAGTTCGACGATGTCTGCGCGTTGGTCGAATCGAGCGGCGCGTCGATGCAAGCGTTTCGCGAGCGGGGTCTGTCGATCATTCCACTGCTGGCCTGGTATGACTATTCCTTCGGCGAGCCGAGCGACGAATTGAGGTCGATCTGGATGGACTACCGCGCATGCCGTTGGCCGAGCGGATACACCGACAAAGACGTCGCCGTGCACTTTGCGGCGTTGAATGACAAACACGTCAGCGTTCTGGGCGACACCGTCATCACGTACTCGCACTTTTTGCCACGCATTGATCTGATGCCGGCGGGCATCCCGCGCTCGGGCAAGCTCCTCTATCCAATCCTGGGCTCGGCGAGACTGGACCGCCAGTTGCGAAGGCTAAACGCAAACATTCACGTCTACGGACATAGCCATGTGAACCGTCGCGTGAAGATCGACGGCGTAACGTACATCAACAATGCATTCGGCTACCCCAGCGAGACCTGGATCACCTCGAAGGGCCTGATGAGTATCCATGAGTGGTAGTGCCGCGGACCGGCGCAGCCAGGCGGAGAGCGGGATCATCCCGCTCACGCCAGCCGAGATTCATGTATGGCTCGCTTTTTACGATGAAATCAGCGACGAGCGCCTGCATGCCGTCTATCGTCATCTGCTCGATGACGCGGAAAGGGAACAGGAACCACGCTTCTACTTCGCGCGCGACCGGTGTCGTTACCTGGTTACGCGGGCATTGGTGCGGACGGTATTGTCGCGCTACGCGCCCATCGCGCCCGAGGAATGGATGTTTTCCACGAATGCCTATGGGCGGCCGGCGATCGCGAACGATACTGCGCGCCACCTATCGTTCAATATTTCGCACACGCACAGTCTGATTGTTCTCGGCGTGACCAGTCGGCGCGCGTTAGGGTTGGATGTCGAGAACGTCCGCGACCGGCCAGCGTCGATCGATATCGCGGCTCACTATTTCGCGCCACAGGAAGTTGCGGTGCTTACTGCCGCGCCGCCGCTTCAGCAGCAGGATCGATTTTTTGAGTACTGGACGTTCAAGGAATCGTACATCAAGGCGCGGGGCATGGGTTTATCCCTGCCCCTCGACAAGTTCAGCTTTCACTACCCGGATGATCATGCCGTCGAGATCGCCATCGATGCCGACCTGGCCGACGATGCGGCACGCTGGCAGTTCTGGCAGTTCCGGCCGAGGCCGGAATACCTGGTCGCGGTCTGCGCCGAGCGAGTCGGCGCTCAGCCTGCGAGTCTTATCGCTCGGCAGGCAATTCCTATGTTGGCTGACAAACCATTTGTTCTCGACTTCCTCCGGGTTTCAGAACACGCGCAACAGGAGAGTTAGATGATCGCCTTTGTATTTCCCGGTCAAGGTTCACAGAAACGTGGGATGGGTCAAGGTTTGTTCGATGAAGTGCCTGAATATGCCGCGGTTGAGAAGGATGTCGACGCCATTCTCGGCTATTCAATGCGGGCGCTGTGTCTGGAGGACGCGGATAACCGTCTGAGACAGACACAATTCACTCAGCCCAGTCTCTACGTGGTCAATGCGCTGCACTACTACAAGGCGGCCGGCGAGGGTGCCCGGCCCGCGTACCTGGCGGGCCACAGTCTGGGCGAATACAACGCGCTGCTCGCGGCGGGCGTGTTCGATTTTCTGACTGGGCTCCGACTGGTGAAGAAGCGGGGGGAGTTGATGTCGCAGGCAAAGAATGGCGGCATGGGCGCGGTGATCGGCCTGAGTGCCGGCGCGATTGCCAAGGTCGTAGCCGAGAGCGGACTGCAGAGTCTTGACATCGCCAATTTCAATACACCGTCGCAAACGGTGGTATCGGGCCCGGTCGACGACATCAGGCGCGCCGGTTCGTTCTTCGAGAAGGCAGGCGCCCAGATGTATATCCCGCTGCAGGTCAGCGCCGCCTTCCATTCGCGATATATGGCGGATGCCGCGAACGTGTTCGGTGATTTTCTCGCACCGATGTCGTTTGCTCCGCCGAAAACGCCTGTCGTCGCCAACGTGACCGCCCAGCCGTACCCTGCCGACGACAGTTCGGAGTCGGTCAAATCGCTGCTGGTGAATCAGATCACGCATTCCGTCCAATGGGCGCAGAGCATCAGCTTTCTCATCAGTCAGGGCGTCACGACATTCAGTGAACTGGGTCCTGGAAATGTGTTGACGCGGATGGTGCAACAGATTCAGCAGCGAAAAGCCGCCTGACGTATCGCCACGCTTGCCGAGGCGAATCCCTCGGGAGGAATCTATGGGTAGGACAGCTCCGCGCCGTTCATTCATGATGCAGTACCGCGCGGAAGATTTCCCGCTCTACTTGTTGGGGCTGGTGCTCGCCGGCACGCTGATCGCGCCCGCACTTCCGAGCCGAAGTGAACAACTGTTGCTGGTTGCCGCTCTCTTGTACATGGTGGCGTTCTTCCTGATCAAGCACGGCGCGAAATTCGAGGTGCGCTTCTTTCACGATGTTCTCGAGGGGCTGACGCGCTATCCGGTCATGCTGGTGCGCAACTGGTGGATGGCCCGTCATGCCATAATCCCCATCACCGGCGTATTTTTGCTCGCGCTGACCGGCGAACGCTTCCTGCGTCCCGCGCTTGCCGGCACGAAGTGGCTCAATCGTTTTCCGTGGTGGTGGGTGGTGTGGACCGCGTTCCTGCTCATCACGTTGTTTCGGGTGACGATTCTGATCGCCCATCTGCTCCGTGCTTCGGTCGTTCGCGAAGTACTTGAGGACTCGGCGCAGAAAAAGATGATCGAAGTTTTGCCGATGCACCAGCATATCCTCCATGCGTTCATCACCGGCATGCTGGCGCATCTATCGGTGGTTGCGCCCTGCGTTTTGTTCTACATGCTGACCAAGCCGTCAAACTTGCGCGAGGTGTTGCTCGTAGCCGGCTATGTGGTCTGGTCGGGGGTGGCCCGCCCTCTGAAGAAGCGCAAGATCATCGAATCGCCGCCAAAAATCGGCTTCAACCTGGTATATCAGAATCATACGATCGCTCACAGGTCGCGGTTCTTTTTCACCGTTTTTCATGGTCATCACCATGATGCCATCCCGTCGGCATTGATCGGATCCGCCGGCGGAACGGGATTCTTTGAAAACGTCGATCGGGGACTGACCTGGCTCGATTTCCTGAATAGCGTCGTGGTCATGCAAATCCTGTGGGGCTATTCGATTCTGTTCGACATGGTCGTTCATCAATACATCCCGGGCGTATTTCCCTTCGCCAAAGTAACGGTCCTCGGAACCGCTCACCACGTCACCCATCACTTCGGCAGCGCACTTCCTCTGGGACTGATCTTTAACGGGTATATCGAGACCCGTGACTACGACAACGGCTACAAGTCGGACAACAAGGTGACCCGCTGGTTCGTCGATCAGGTGGAGCGGCGGGAGGGACTCGACCCGGAGCTCCGCAGGAAGTACCTGGCATTCGGTCCGACAACGTCTTCACTGTCCAGCGATGCCTCCACCCGTGCCGCGGCCGAATAAGGGCCCATCACGTTGGTCGTTTCCTGTTCGGTAACCGATTTTGCCGCCTGATTTCATTCGCTGATATCTGCACGTCAAGAGCGCTACAATGACGCAACAGGAACTGCACCGAGATTTGACCGAGTCCTATCTCAAATCTCTCATTGCCGAGGTTTGCGATTCTTTGAGCTCAGATTTCGACTCGTCGACGGCATTTGGTGAGCTGGGGATCGATTCATTCTATGTGTTGAAGATCGTCAGAAGGCTGGAGGCGGACTTCGGTACGTTGCCCAAGAGCCTTCTTTTCGAGCACTTCCGCATCAGCGAATTGGCGAACTACTTCGTCACGAAACACGCCCAGACGATCAATGCGAAGTTTGCCGCGGAACTGGAGGGTGCGGTTTCGCCCGCTTTGGGCGGCGGCCGGCAACTGGAACTGGTTGCGCCGATGGAAATAGTCAAGGTGGCTCCGGTGAAGGCGCGCACGTCCGTGGAGCAAAAGCCCCTCCGCATCCTGGAGAGCAAAGCCCGGACGCATCCCAAGATCGGGCCGCTCGTCCGGGAGCTTTACGACCGCTATAAGTACGAAGGAACCGCGTCGCGCGGGACGAGAAAGATTGCGCCGAATCTATTCATCGGCGGCTCGAGGCGCGGCTATTTCAACTACGGGCGAAGCAAGGACATCATCCTGGTGTACGGCTATAGCGGGGCGCAGGACTATCTGCCCACGCTTCGCGAGGAAATGTCCGGCTATTGTGATGCAAACGGCCTTCAACTCAATTTCTTCAGCGACGGAGAGATTCCGCCGATCGCCGGACGTTCGTTCTCAGCCACGCCGTTCGGCGTAATGCAGCGCATCGTGAACCTCAAGGAATTCTCCCTCGAGGGCGGCGCGATGCGCCGCCTGCGATATCAGGTATCCAAGTTCCAGAAAGCCGGCGTGGCCAGAACGGAAGAGTACCGGAGCGGCACCAGGCCCGACACGGACCAGGACATCGCCCGCGTCATCGATCGATGGTGCGAAGGGAAGACGATGGTCAACCCGCTGGTGCACGAAGTGAAAGGCGAAATTCTCGCCGGCACGCTGCCCGCGGAGCAGCGGCTGTTCCTCACGTATCTCGACGAGGTCCTCCAGAACGTCATCCTCGTCGATGAAATGTCGCCCGAAATCAACGGCTACTTGATGGATCTGGAATTCTATCCTCCGGAGATGCCGATGGGAGGGCTGGATCTCGCGATTGTACAAATCGTGGCCATTCTCGCCGCGGAAGGCCGCGATGTGCTGAGCCTGGGCGGGACCTACGGTGTCAAGATTGAACCCTCCGCCACCGCGGATCCCGAGCTCGACAAGCTCCTGGACAATCTGCGTGAACAGAACATATTCAATGACGAGAGCAATCTTCAGTTCAAGAACAAATTCCGCCCGCTGACCATGCCTATCTTTCTCTGCCGCCCGATAGGCAGCGGCAATCCCGACAATATCCTCGACATCATCATGATGATTGCCGATCCGGAGAGGATGCAGACGCCGGATGAGGAGACCGACACCTTCGGAGATACCGCTCCGCCCGAGGTCGCGACGGTGATTGCAGAACCGGTGGCGCGTCGGTCAATGGCTGTGGCAGCGGCGCTGGCAAGTGCCGATCAGGTGATCGAAGGGAATGATCGGTCGAGCGTTCTGGCGGAATTCGGTTTCAATCCCCTCAATATTCCGCACGAACATGTCGCGATCGATCTGAAGACCGACTCGTGGGCGCAACTGGAGATGCCTGCAATCGCGGCGCAAATGAAGCATCTGCATTCACGACTGCAGCAGCCGGCGAGTGTCGACGACAGCTTGAGGGCGGTCTTTCCGTTCCCGCATTTCGTCCTTACGACCTCCGGGCAGGCGGCCGAGAGCATCTTTTTCAAGACCTGGCCGAAGAAAGGCGTCGTACCGCAGAATCTGCTGTTTCCCAGCACGATCTTCCATCAGATCGACAAAGGCTTCACGCCGAGGGAGCTGCCTCATCCCGCGGTCTTCCAGTTGAATGCGCGAGAGCCGTACAAAGGCAACATGGATCTCGATGCGCTACAGGCGCTGGTGGCGCAGGATCCAGCCGCAATTGCCTGTGTCTGCATCGATGTAGGTAACAATGCTTCAGGCGGCCAACCGGTCTCCTTGCAGCATCTGCGCGACGTCAGAGCGCTGCTCGCCGCACATTCCATCCCACTCGTGATCGACGGCACGCGGGTGATGGAGAATGCGCAGTTCCTGATCGAACAGGGAAAGGAATGCGGGGGCAAGAGCATTTGGGCGGTCGTGCGGGAGATCTTCTCCTGCGCTGACGCGGTCATCGGAAGCCTGACGAAGGATTTCTGCGTCAACAAGGGCGGAATCGTCGCCATCAATGACATCAAGCTGTTCCAGAGACTTCAGGAGGTCGTTCTTGAAGAAGGAGCCGGGCTCGATCTGATCGATGCGAAACTGATCGCTCTTTCTCTACAGAAGCGAAAGCACATCGAAGCCAAGGTGTTGCGCAGGATGGAGGGTGTGCGCCTCATCTGGCAGGCCTTGGCCGAGCGTGGCGTTCCGGTCGCGCAACCCGCCGGTGGGCACTGCATTCTGATCGACGTCAAGCAGATTCCAGAATTCAGGGCTCTCGGGAATCCGGTCGCGTCATTCCTGGCCTGGTTGTATTTGAACACCGGGATTCGCGCGGGCGCACACAGTGTGGGAATGCAGAAACGTACCCCGATCAATGATCTTGTCCGTCTGGCCATCCCTGTCGGCTTGAAGCGTGAGCAAATCGACAACGTGATTGACCGGCTTGTCGATGCATTCGGGAAGAAGACGAACATTCCTGAAATCGTGATCGAGAGCAGCGTACCACAGCCGCTGGGCAGCGTCTACGCGAAGTTCAGATTAGAGAAATATCATCACGTTTCAGGAGGGATCGCCGCCGGAACAGACGCCGCGCCTTCTTCCGTTGCCGGCCCATCGCCAGTTTCACCGGAGCCGGCGGAGGTTTCGTCGCCAGGCGAGGCCGTCGTGGTTGACAGCGTACCCGCCGAAACTCCATCCGCACCGACTCCCATGAATGCGAGACCGCGCCGCGCGCACAACGTTGCCATTGTCGGAATGGCGGGCCGTTATCCCAAAGCGGGCAATGTGAGGGAGCTGTGGGAGAATCTGGCCGGCGGCAGAGACTGCATTGAAGAGATTCCCGCCGAGCGCCATGAACGCCGGCTGCAGCATGGAAGCAACGAGAGGTATCGCGGCGGTTTCATCGACGGCGTCGATAAGTTCGACTCTCTCTTCTTCAACATTTCTCCCAGAGAAGCGGAAATGCTGGATCCGCAAGAGCGCCTGTTTCTCGAGGTGGCGTGGGAAGCAATCGAGGACGCCGGCTACTTTCCCGAGATCCTGGCGCGGGAGGATACGTCGCGTACGATCGGTGTATTCGTCGGGGCCGTATGGGCGATGTACCAGGTCGTCGGCGTCGATGAACAGCGCGCCGGCAATGAGGTCGCTCCGAACTCATTTCTGTGGAGCATCGCCAACCGCGTCTCCTACTGGATGAATCTGTCCGGCCCCAGCCTGACGGTCGACACGGCATGCTCGTCGAGCCTGACGGCCCTCTATCTGGCGTGCGAGGCTATCCAGGCCGGCGAATGTTCCGCCGCCATCGTCGGCGGCGTAAACCTCGACCTGCATCCGGCCAAACTGGATATCAATAAGATCGGCGGCGCGCTCTCGCCTGACGGTGTCTGCCGCACCTTTGGGAAGGGTGCGAACGGGTATGTAGCAGGTGAGGGCATCGGTGCGCTCCTTCTCAAACCTTTGGATCATGCGGAGCTGGACCGCGACCACATCTATGGCGTGATCAAGGGCGCCGTGGTCAACCATGGCGGCCGTACGAGTGGATATTTCGTTCCCAATCCGTCGGCGCAAAGCAACGTGATCCAGTCGGCGCTGCTCAAAGCGAATGTCGCGGCGGGAAGCATCGGGTATATCGAGGCGCACGGTACAGGCACCGAACTGGGTGACCCGATCGAGATCTCGGGTTTGAATAGCGCGTTCAGCGGGGACAAGGTCGAGAATCAAACCTGCGCCATCGGCTCGATCAAGAGCAACATCGGCCATCTGGAAGCGGCGGCGGGAGTGGTCGCCGTCTCTAAGGTCCTCTTGCAGATGACCCATCGGCAGCTCGTGCCTTCCCTTCATTCCTCCGAGCCGAACGAGCACATCGATTTCGAGCATTCGCCTTTCTATGTCGTACAGAAGCTGGAGGAGTGGAAAGCGAAGGAAGTGGATGGGGTGCGGCTTCCCCTACGCGCGGGAATCAGCTCGTTTGGCGCCGGGGGAGCGAACGCGCACATCATCCTGGAGAGTTATGAGCCCGCCGGACAAGCGACAGAAGAACCGGCCATGCCGTCGGACTTGATCTTCCCTCTCTCAGCCAGGAATGAGGATCAGCTGCGCGACGCCGCTGTTCGGCTGGCGCAATTCCTTCGACAGAACCGCGTCGACTTGAGGGACGCAGCCTATACCCTGCAACAGGGGCGGAAGTCGTTCGAGCAACGTCTGGCAATCATCGCCAAAACCCAGGAAGAATTGATCGAGAAGCTGACACTGGTCATCGACCAGCAGAGGGGCGACGGCATTGTGGCCGGCCATGTGAAGCTCGCGGAGAGTGTCACGCGGTTACTGAACCGAAGTGAGAGACAGGAGTTCGTTCGGATGCTGTCGGCCGGCCGGGATCCTCACAAGATTGCCGCATTGTGGGCTGAAGGACTGCTCACGGACTGGCAGGGGTTTCAATCCAAAGGCACCGAAAAGAGAATCTCGTTGCCCACCTACCCCTTTGCCGGCAAGCGACACTGGATCGGCGATCCGTCGGCGGTGCGCCGCGCATTGCAGCCGGTGGCGGGCACGCACCCGATGGTCGACACGAACGAGTCCACCTTTGAGCGGCAGCTCTTCAAGAAGACATTCCACGATCGCGACTTCTTCATTTACGACCATCTTGTGTCGGACATCCCCACGCTACCCGGCGTGGCGTATCTCGAGCTGGCGCGGGTCGCCGGAGAAATCGCGGCTGGTAGGCCGGTGCGACGTATTCAAAACATTCTTTGGGTGAGTCCGATTGTGGTTGAGAACTCGATCCCCAAAGAGGTGTTCATCGAGCTGAAGCCGAGCGGAGACGCCGTACAGTTCGAAGTGTTCAGCGAGTCGGCCGAGGGCGTCAGGCTGCTACACTCACAGGGAAGACTTCTCTACACGAACAGGCCGGAATCCTCCGCGGATCCGGAGTTCGTCGATTTGGATGCCATTCGCGCACGATGTGCGAAAGGCATCGATGGAAAGAGCGCCTATCCGCTCTTCAAATCTGTCGGCCTCAGCCTCGGTCCGAGCTTTCAGGTCCTCCAGGAAATCTATCAGAGCGATACGGAAGTCCTCGGAATTCTGAAACTCCCCGAGTTCCGTCAACCCGACCTGCAAAGCATGGTTCTCCATCCCTCACTGATCGATGGTTCCCTGCAGGCCGGAATGGCCGCGCGCCTCGGCGCCAGCATCGGCGAGATGCTGGTGCCCTATTCCATCGGCGAGGTCGAGATCCTCCATCCATTGCAATCCCTCTGTTACAGCTATACGACGGAGGCGGGCGGTAAGAAGGGCTCGCGCGTTCTGAAATCTAACGTACTGATCCTGGACGAAACCGGGAAAGTCCTGGCAAGAATTCGCGAATCGACCGGCGTGCCTCTGGGTGATGTCAACAAAAAGTCCGACAGGGATGCGGCGGAGGCGGGCGATGCAAAGGTCTACTATTCGTACGAATGGGGGAAGGCGCCTCTGACTGCTGGTAGTCCGAGCCGGAATGCACCGCAATCGATTCTGCTGTTCGATACCCAGGAAACACTGCGCGATCTCTATCAGGTCCGGCTGACGGAAGCAGGGGCGACGACCGCACAAATCATCCTGGTGCAGCCGGCTGCTTCGTTCCGCGAACTGGACGCTCTCTCTTACGAGATCAATCCACAGAGCAGGGATGACTTTACGCTGCTCTTCGAATCGCTGGCGGAAAGAAAGTGCCCGATTGACGAGATCTGCTTTGCCTGGCCGGTTGAGCACGTGGATTTCCGTGATGAGCAGCTCCGCGGAGAAGCATTGGAGAGAGGGGTTTTCTCCTTCCTGTTCCTCTGCCAGTCCGTCATTCAGGCGAAACTCGAAGGAAAGGTGCAGCTCCTTTATCTTTATGCAGCGCGGCCGGACGAGGCACAGCCGCAGAACGAGGCCATGAGCGCTTTCGTCAAGACGCTGAAGGGGGAGTACCCCAGGTTGCTCTGCAAGGCGCTCGAGATTCGGCAGGAGATGGGCGGCTACGGCCAGATCGTCGACGCCGTATGGGCGGAGCTTCGCGCACGCACCGAGGATGCGAGTGTGGTGCGCTATGAGGCGCAGGAGCGCTTTACAAGGAGGCTCACAGCCTTCGACTTCGAAGAGACCGATGGGCCGCCTTCTTCGGAAGGTTCGCATCTGAGGGAAAAAGGCGTCTATCTCATTACGGGAGGAGCCGGCGGGCTCGGCCTCATCTTCGCCGAGTTTCTGGCGAAACAGTACAAGGCACGATTGATCCTCACCGGCCGATCCGCTCTGTCGGCTGAACGGGAAGCCGAGCTGGAGGCGCTCCGAGGATACGGCGCGGAAGTGATCTATCTGCTCGCCGATGTCTCCAGCCTCGACGATGTCCGGACTATGGTCAGCGAAAGCAAGTCGCGTTTCGGAGAGATCAACGGCCTCATCCACGCCGCCGGCGTCGTCAGGGACTCGTACATCAGGAACAAGACGCCGGATGAAATGAGCGAGGTTTTCGCCCCCAAGGTGCATGGAACGCTGCATCTGGACGAGACAACCCGGAACGAAGCGCTCGATTTCTTCGTGATGTTCTCCTCGCTCGCTGCCGTCACCGGCAATGTGGGCCAATGTGACTACAGCTTTGCGAACCATTTCATGGATTCGTTTGCGGCCGACCGCGAAAGGCTTCGGGTCCAGGGAGAGCGGTCCGGAAAGACACTGAGCATCAATTGGTCGTTGTGGGCCGGGGGCGGAATGAAGCCCGACGAACAGACCGAGCTCCTGTTGCGGAAAGCCATGGGCATGAAGCCGCTGAGCGCGGCCGCGGGCATCGAAGCGTTCGTGCTCGGTCTTGCTTCAGGACGCTCGCAGTTTGCAGTCCTCGAGGGGAATGCCGAGAAGCTGGAACTGGCTCTGGGAGGGAGAAAGAAGGAGCCTGCGCCTTCGCCGCCACCATCGTCCGATCACGCCGCGGCCGCGGTTGTTGCCGCTGAAGGAGACAGGGATCTTCGTGAGTTGGTGCAGAACGATCTCTCGAAGATCGTCATGGGGCTCCTGAAGCTTGATGCCGCCGACTTGTCGGCAGACAAGATCCTGCTCGACCTGGGTTTCGACTCGATCGGCCTGACGACGTTCGCAAACGCGGTGAACGACAAGCTGCAGCTCGACATCACGCCGATCCTGTTCTTCGACTATCCGTCGATCGGTGAGATCGCGACGCATCTGGCTGACGAGCGGAGGAGCGAGCTTCATCACTTCTATCGAGGTTCTGCGGCCCCCTCGGCCGGTACACCGTTGCCAGCAGCACTACAAGCGAAGATCGTCGCCGCTGAGAGCCTATCGGCGACCTTCACGCCCAAGAAGGGGTGGGATCCGGCTGCCTTCGATCGCGAAGCATCGGACAGGAAAGCAATACCAACGGCTTCCGGCGAAGACGTTTCCGCGGAGCTCCGTTTTGTAAACAAGCCGATGGCAATCGTCGGGATGAGCGGCGTCATGCCGCAATCCGCGGACCTGGAAGAATTCTGGGATAACCTGAAGAACTCGAAAGATCTGGTCACAGTCATCCCGCCCGATCGCTGGCGCTGGGAGGACTACTTTGGCGATCCCCTCAAGGAGGCGAACAAGTCGAACTCCAAGTGGGGCGCGTTCATGAAGGAGATCGACAAGTTCGATCCTCTGTTCTTCGGAATCTCCCCAAGAGAAGCGCAGATGATGGATCCGCAGCAGCGGATCTTCCTCGAGCAAGTGTGGAAGGCGGTGGAGGACTCCGGGCAGAAAGTCTCCCAGCTTGCCGGCACAAAAACCGGAATATTCGTCGGCGTTGCAACCAATGATTATCTCGAAGTCATCACCGGCGGGGGAGCCGTGCTGGACGGATATAGCGCTTCGGGCAACTCGCACGCCATTCTCGCGAACCGGGTGTCATTTCTCCTAGGTCTGCGTGGACCAAGCGCACCCCTGGACACCGCTTGTTCCAGCTCATTGGTGGCGATGCACAGAGCCATTGAATCGATCCATTCGGGAAGCTGTGAGATGGCGATCGTGGGTGGCGTACAGGTAATGCTGAGCCCTGCCGCATACATTTCTTTCTCCTCGGCAGGAATGTTGAGTCCCGATGGAAAATGCAAGACGTTTGACAAGCGGGCGAACGGCTATGTGAGAGGCGAGGGATGCGGCGCAGTCTTCATCAAGTCGCTCGCGGCCGCCGAGGCGGATGGAAACCACATATACGCGGTCATCAAGGCGACGGCGGAAAATCACGGCGGGCGGGTGACGGCGATGACTGCACCGAACGCATCCGCTCAAGCGGAGCTCTTGATCGAGGCTTACGAGAAAGGACATCTCGATCCCGGGACCGTTGGGTATATCGAGTGCCACGGCACGGGAACCAGCCTGGGAGATCCGATCGAAACGCAGGCGCTTAGCAAGGCGTTTGCCGAGCTGTACAAGCGGCACGGCAAGGCTCCGGCGGACACGCCTCACTGCGGCTTGAGCTCTGTAAAGACCAACATGGGACACCTCGAGACCGCAGCCGGGATTGCAGGTATCCTCAAGGCATTGCTCGCCATCAAGCACCAGCAGATTCCGGCGAACATCCATCTGGAAGAGGTCAATCCCTATATAAACCTCAAGAGGACTCCGTTCTACATCGCGGACAAACTCACTTCATGGAAAGCGCCGGTGAGCGTGGATGGGTCTCCTGCCCCTCGCACGGCCGGCGTGAGCTCGTTCGGCTTCGGCGGAGCCAATGCTCATGTCGTACTGCAGGAGTACCTCGCTCCACTCCGTCAATCGCTGTCTGCAGCGTGCGAGCCTCGGTTGATCGTGCTGTCCGCGAAAACTGAAGATCGGCTCCTGGCATACATGCAGTCAATACATTCGTACCTGGAGAGGCTGGATGTCGAGTTGATCGATCTCGCGTATACGCTGCAGATTGGAAGAGATGAGATGCCGGCAAGACTGGCACTGGTCGTCTCCAGTACAGAGGAGTTGAAACAGAAGCTCGGACAGATTCTCGGCGGTGGCGAGAGGCCGGAGGACTGCTACCGCGGAGTGATCGTAAAGAAAACAAAGACAGGGGACGGTGCCGAGGGCGAGACCGGCATCCAGGCTCTCATTGATCGGAAGGAGCTCTCCAAGCTGGCGGAACTGTGGGTATCCGGCGCGACAATCGATTGGCGCTTGCTCTATGAACTGGGCGTGCCGATGCGTATCTCCGCTCCCACATATCCGTTTGCGAGGGAGCGTCATTGGGTTCAGGGCCTGGAAGGGAATATAGCCAGGGAGGCAAACCAGACGGCCACGATTGGTGCGGCGCGCCTGCACCCTCTCGTACACCGCAATGCGTCCACTTTCGAAGAACAGAAATTCTCGACTCGTTTTTCCGGAGACGAGTTCTACTTCACGGATCACGTCGTCGGGACGCAGAAGATTCTGCCTGGTGTCGCCTATCTGGAGATGGCCAGGGCCGCGGGCGAGATGGCAGCGAATGCGAACGTTCGCGTCATTCGAAACCTCGTCTGGGAGAGGCCTCTTATCGTAGGAAACGACGCGACGGAGGTAGAGGTCTCGCTCACGCCGGCTAAGAACGAGGTCATGTTTGCGGTAAGGACCGTCGGCGGGGATCACGCGATCACGCACTGCACCGGAAGACTGGGATATGAAGTGAACAGCCCCGCGCCGGAACGGCTGGATATCGCCGGGATCCAGGAGCGCTGTTCTGAGCGGGTGATGTCGCATCAGGAGCTCTATTCTTTTCTGGGCGGGTTAGGGCTGAATTTGGGCAAGGGGTTTCAAATCGTCCGGAGCATTTGCGCCACTGAGACCGAGTCGCTCGCAATCCTGGAGTTGCCCGAGCACCTGAAAGGCGAGGCAGGGCAGTTCTGGCTGCACCCCGCCTTGATGGATGGTTCCCTCCATACCGCGATCGGGCTGATGAAGGCGAACGGAATGGTCGTCCCGCTGAGCCTTCCGTATTCGGTAGGGGAAGTGCAGATCATCCATCCCCTCCGTGACCTCCACTACGGATACGCAACGTGGGGATTGGATTCCAAGGGCAATCCGGACCGGCAGAAGGTCGCCTTCTACCTTCTTGACAAGAATGGGACAGTCCTGGTGCGGCTGAAGGATTTTGTGAACAAGCCGTTACCGCAGAGCGCAACGAACAGTCGGCCTTCCGGGGAGAGCTATTCTAAAGCCGCTCAAGCCCAGGAAGAGCTCAAGGCTTTCCTTCCGGTTTGGAATCCCGTGCGTTTCGAGCCGAACGCGGGGGTCGTTCTCCCGGAGTCGAACAATATCCTCATGATGGGCAATCGCGCTCAATTTGATTGGGTCAGGACGTCGTATCCGAATGCGCAACTCCTGGAGTTAACTGCCGCCTCAAGCGTCGACATCATTGTGATGGAACTCGGCGATCGTTCGTTCGATCAGTTGCTATGGGTTGCGCCCGACGCGACCTTCGGGACTGACCATCAGAGCGACGGCAATGAGCTGATCATCGAACAGCAGGAAGAAGGGGTCCTCGCCATTTTCCGCATCATTAAGGCCCTGCTGCGTCTGGGGTATGCCAACAAAAACCTCCAATGGACGATCGTCACGTGCAGGACGCAGCTGGTTACGAAGGCTGATGCAATACAACCCGTTCATGCCGGGATCGTCGGCTTGGTGGGTAGTCTGGCGAAAGAATACCCCCATTGGGATCTGAGGCTGCTGGACGTGGATTCGCCGGCGTCCATTTCCGCTCGTGAATGCCTGTCGCTGCCGTGGGACAAGCAAGGCGACGCGCTGGCGCATCGTCATGGCGAATGGTTCCAGCAAGGACTGGCACTCGTCGCGGCGCTGGAGGAGACGAAGCCCGCATATCGGCAAAAAGGAGTCTACGTGGTGATCGGAGGAGCGGGTGGTGTGGGCGAAGTGTGGAGTCGCTTCATGATCGAGAACTTTCAGGCAAACATGGTCTGGATCGGGCGGCGCGAGTACAACGCGGCTATCGAAGCGAAGATCAACGCCCTATCCAAGCTGGGTCCGGCTCCGCTGTACATTTCGGCTGACGCGACGAACCTTGGCGCGCTGGCGCAGGCCCGCAAAACGCTGTTGGAAATTCATCCTGTCATTCATGGAGTCGTCCACTCGGCCATCGTTCTGCGAGACCAGAGCCTTTCCCGCATGGACGAATCGGCATTCAGAGCCAGCCTGTCTGCCAAGGTCGACGTCAGCGTGAACATTGACCGCGTGTTCGGTAAGGACGAGCTGGATTTCATGCTGTTCTTCTCCAGCATCATTTCTGTCGTCAAATCACCAGGGCAGTCCAACTACGCAGCCGGCTGCACCTTCAAGGATAGTTTCGCGCACACGTTGCAGCAACAGCGCCCTTACGCGGTGAAGATCATGAACTGGGGATACTGGGGCAATGTTGGCGTCGTCGCGGATGAAACTTATAACAGAATCATGCGGCAGATGGGCATCGGCTCCATCGAGCCGCACGAGGGTATGGCATCACTGCAAACCCTGATCGGCTCCGGGTTGCGTCAGATGGCATTGATCAAAACGCTCAATAGCCAGGCGACCACTGGCCTCAATCTGACTGAGGCGATCACGTTCCACCCGACGACGATGCCAACGGTGCTGCCACGGGCACAGCAAGTACTCATGACACCGTCGGTCTGACGGCCCACCGAAGTTCCTGCACACCAACAGAATCCATCCAATGGCCTATACCATCGCGGCTCTCGAAGCTGAATTGCCAAGCACGGAGATGAATGACCTGACGGCGGAGATTCTTGCGGCCAGTCTGAAGTCCGTCGGTCTTTTCAGCGATGGAGTTCACGTGATTACCGACCTTACCCTCGACAAGCAGCCAGCGGAATATTACGAGCGCTGGCTGAGCAGCAGCATCGGCTATTTGCAGCAACAGAACCTGCTTGCTGACGATCTTACGTTCAAGCTCGGTGTGAGGTCACTCGCTGAGCTTTGGAATGAGTGGGAGGCGAAGGTCTCGGCATGGGCAAGCAATCCCAACCAACAGTCGCAGAGTGTTTTATTGAAGGCCTGTCTCGAAGGCTTGCCAGCGGTTCTGAGCGGAAAGCGACCCGCGACAGATGTCATGTTTCCAAATTCCTCGATGCGCCTGGTCGAAGGTCTCTATCGTGGTAACCCCCAAGCGGACTATTTCAATGACATCCTCGGCGCAACCTTGAGCGTCTGCATCGAACAGCTGCTGGAAGCAGATCCGGAGCACAGGATACGCGTTCTGGAAATCGGCGCCGGCACGGGTGGTACGACGGCGACCCTCTTGCCGATACTACGCAAATACCCAGTTGAGGAATACTGCTATTCGGACCTTTCCCAGGCTTTCCTGATGCACGGGAAAAGGAACTTCGAACCACAATTCCCAGCCCTGACCACGGCGATATTCGATGTCTCCAAACCGCTGGAATGGCAATCGATCGCCGCTAACCATTACGACTTTGTCATCGCCGCGAACGTACTGCACGCGACGCCCAATATCAGGGAGACCTTGCGTAATGCGAAGGCTATGCTAAAGAACCAGGGCGTGCTGCTGCTCAACGAAATCGCCGGGTGGACGTTGTTCAACCATCTGACCTTCGGCTTGTTGGAAGGGTGGTGGCTGTACGAGGATGCGGCGGTACGACTGCCTGGCAGTCCAGGTCTGTCGCCGGCAAAGTGGCGGGAGATTCTGACAGAGGAAGGATTTGAATCGATCATTCTGCCAGCCGCGGAAGCACATAAGTTCGGCCAGCAGATCGTTGCCGCGGTCAGTGACGGTTGGACGCGCCAGCGCGTCGTGAGGCACTTGCCGTCGCAGCGCTCCTCCGCCCCGACGCAGGCGGATGTCCAGAGCCTGGAGGTCGCTGCAACACAGGGAAGCCACACGGTGAAAGGCTCGGAAGAGCTCAGGCAGCGGAGGAGTTTCGAGTATACGCGCCAGATCGTTACCGCGAAGTTGTCCGAGGCGCTGCGAATGGATGTCGCGGCGATCCGCGACGATGCGTCATTCGCGGACTATGGCGTTGACTCCATCGTAGGCGTCAATCTCGTTCGTACGATCAGTGAGGCGCTGCGGATCGAGTTGGAGACGACGAGCCTCTTCGAATACAGCACTGTCGAGCAGTTGAGCCAGCACATCCTCGAAAACTGGCACGACCAGATTACCGCGCAGGTGGCGCAGCCTCAGGGTACTTCGGAAGCGCCCGCGCGGGTAGCCGAAGATGCGTCGCCCGCCGAGGCCGAAACACGTTCGGAGCACCGTTTCACTGGAAATACCCGATTGTCCAATGTGCGACATGGGTTCGATGTCGAGGATGAGAACGAGTTGGACACATTCGCTCCCGCTCCCATCGCTATTATCGGGATGAGCGGACGATTTGCGGAGTCGGAGTCACTCGACGCTTTCTGGAAGCATCTCGCGCAAGGCGATGATCTGGTGAAACCAGTTTCCCGCTGGAGCCCGGCGGATTGCGTGACGTCAGGGTCCCCGGGCCAAGCGTACTGCAGTCAGGGCAGTTTCATCGACTCTATCGATCAATTCGATCCGGATTTCTTCGGGATTTCCCCGCGCGACGCGACGTACATGGATCCGCAACAGCGCCTTTTCCTCGAGGAATCATGGAGAGCGCTGGAGGACGCAGGCTACGCCGGAAAGAGCGTGGGTGAGAATCGGTGCGGCGTCTATGTCGGCTGTGGAAGCTCCCACTACGACAACCTCACTGGGAAAGAGCCACCGCCGGAGGCATTTTGGGGAAATTCTCAGGCTGTTACGCCGGCGCGAATCGCATACAGCCTGAATCTGCACGGGCCCGCGATGGCGATCGATACGGCCTGCTCCAGTTCCCTCGTCGCCATCCATCTGGCTTGTCAGGGGCTATGGGCGGGAGAAACGGAGATGGCCTTGGCGGGGGGAGTCTTTTTACAGCCAACGCCCGGGTTCTATCAGGTCGCCAATCGTGCGGGCATGCTTTCGCCGGACGGCAAATGTTATAGCTTCGACGCGAGAGCCAATGGCTTTGTACCCGGCGAAGGGGTTGGCGTCGTAGTACTCAAGCGCTTGCGGGACGCTCTGGCCGACGGGGACCACATCCATGGAGTGATTGCGGGGAGCGGCATCAATCAGGACGGAAAATCGAACGGCCTGATCGCCCCGAATGGCCGCGCGCAGGAGCGGCTCGAGCGTGCGGTATATGACCGGTTCAAAATCAATCCGGAAACGATTCAGGTCGTCGAAGCGCACGGCACCGGGACGTCGTTAGGCGACTCGATCGAGTACGGAGCGATCACCCGTGCTTTTTGCCAATATACGAACCAGAAGCAATTCTGTGCCCTTGGCACGGTCAAAACGAACATCGGCCATGCCTCAACGGCCGCCGGCATCGCCGGTGTCCTGAAACTGCTGTTGTCGCTGAAGCACCGGCAGATTCCTCCTACTCTGCATTTCGCGAAAAGCAATTCAGCCATCGATCTCGAGTCCGGCCCGTTCTATGTCAACACGCAACTGCAGCAATGGGCTGTGGAAGGAGATGAAATCCGGCGAGCGGCCATCAGCTCTTTCGGCTTCAGCGGTACGAATGCGCATTTGGTCATCGAAGAAGCTCCTTGGATCGAGCGCGCGGCCTTGGAGGCGCCGGCCAGCATGGTGGTGCTGTCGGCCAGGACCTCCGAGCAGCTGAGGCGCCACGTGACCAATCTTCTGACGCATCTCGAGCGTACGCCCGGCCTGTCCATGACTGACGTGAGCTTCAGCCTGTTCGTTGGCCGTATGCATCTCACGCATCGCCTGGTTTGCATCGCCCGCGATCAGGACGAGCTGACTCGTCTTCTGCGGCAATGGGTCGAAACGGGCTCGGCGAGCCAGGTTTATGCAGCGGAGATTCTAGAGGCCAGAGTACGCGAACAGGTTTCGCTGAAAAAATTCGGAAACTATTGCATCCAGGAATGCAAGGTCGCGAAGGATGCAGCCGGTTATCAGGAGAATCTGGCGGCCGTCGCCGAGCTTTATATCCAGGGATATTCGCTCGACTTTCCTGCCCTGTTTTCCGGAGACGCGAAGCGGATACCGTTGCCGACATACCCGTTTGCCCGGGAGCGCTACTGGGTTGATCCTGTTGGTGTGGGGTCGAAACCAGCGATCGTTGCCACGAGGGCACTTCGCCCGGAGCTCCGGATCAATATGCCGAGCATCGGCGAGCAGAGGCATGGCACGACCTTCACTGGGTCAGGTGGAGATCTTCGCGCGTCGGTCCAGGAGGAATTGTCGAACATAGCCACGGAGCTCCTGCACATCCCTGCCGGCGACATTTCGCCGGACAGGATTTTGATAGATCTGGGATTCGACTCCATCGGCCTGACGAACTTCGCGAAGGCGATCAATGACAGGTTTCAACTCGACATCACGCCGGTTCTTTTCTTCGACTACCCGGCTATCGGCGACATTGCGAAGTACCTGGCCGTAGAGTGGGAAAGCGACATTCGGCGAGCCCATCGGGAGAGCGCTCCCGCGACGCAGGTCGTCGCGGAGCCGGCGGTTTCGCATCTGTCGGCGCAGACCGGGCGAGCGGCTCCGAGTCTTTCTCCCGAACTTCGCTTTGTAAACGAGCCGATCGCAATCGTAGGTATCGCCGGCGTCATGCCGCAGTCGGAAGATCTCGACGCGCTTTGGGAAAATCTGCGCGACGCGAAGGATCTGGTCACCGAGATTCCGAGAGATCGCTGGAACTGGGAAGATTACTATGGCGATCCGCTCAGGGAGGTGAACAAGTCGAACTCCAAGTGGGGTGGGTTCATGAAGGAGGTCGACAAGTTCGACTCGCTGTTCTTTGGAATCTCCCCAAAAGAAGCGCAGATGATGGACCCGCAACAGCGGATCTTCCTGGAGACGGTGTGGAAGGCGATCGAGGATTCCGGGCAGAAGGTCTCCGATCTGGCGGGCACGAGGACCGGCCTCTTTGTAGGCGTCGGCTCAAATGATTACCTCGACCTCATGCGGCATCAGGAATCCGTACTGGATGCCTACACGGCCTCGGGGAATGCCCACTCTGTTTTGGCGAATCGGGTTTCATATCTGCTCAATTTGCGGGGACCCAGCGCGCCGATCGATACGGCGTGTTCGAGCTCCTTGGTCGCCCTGCACAGAGCCGTTGAGTCAATTCACGCGCGAAGTTCGGACATGGCGATCGTGGGCGGCGTGCAGGTCATTCTGAGCCCCGGCGGATACATTTCGTTCGGCATGGCCGGAATGTTGAGCAGCGACGGAAAATGCAAGACGTTCGACAAGCACGCCAATGGCTATGTGAGAGGAGAGGGTTGCGGAGCCGTGCTCCTAAAACCTCTGGTGGCCGCCGAGGCTGACGGGAATCATATCTACGCTGTCATCAAGGCGACATCGGAAAATCACGGCGGGCGGGTGACGACGATGATCGCGCCGAATTCCGCTGCGCAGGCCGAGCTCCTCATCGAGGCCTATGACAAAGCCCAGATCGACCCCACGACTGTCGGCTACATTGAGTGCCACGGCACTGGAACCACTTTGGGGGACCCGATCGAGATACAAGCTCTGAGCAATGCCTTTTCCGAGTTGTACAAGACGTGCGATCGAGGCCCGGCGGATAGACCTCACTGCGGCGTGGGGACGATCAAGACCAACATCGGCCACCTGGAGACTGCCGCCGGCATCGCAGGCCTGCTGAAGGTCCTGCTGGCGATCGATCACAAACAGATTCCGGCGAACATTCACTTCGAAGAGCTCAATCCGTACATTCGGCTCGAGGGAACTCCGTTCTATGTCGTCGATACCCTTACGGCATGGGAAGCGGTAATGGGCGAGGATGGAGTACCGCTTCCGCGCAGAGCGGGCGTGAGCTCTTTCGGTTTTGGCGGAGCCAATGCGCATGCCGTCCTGGAGGAATATATCCCGCAACCACGGGAATCCGCCGCTTCCGTGAACGAGCCGCAGCTGATCGCTCTCTCCGCGAAAAATGACCTCGGCATCAGGGCATACGTGCAGTCGCTGCGCACGTATCTCGACAAGCATGAGGTCGAACTAGCCGACCTTGCCTATACGCTCCAGGTCGGAAGAGACGAAATGCCGGAGAGGGTGGCATTCGTCGTCTCGGGCACGGAAGAGCTGAAGCGGCAGCTCGACCATTTTCTGAAGGGCGACGGGCAGACGGAAGGCCGCTGCCGAGCCACTGCCACAAACAGCGGCGTTGAGGAAGCTGCCGTCCAAGCTGCTATCGAACGTAAGAATCTAGTCGAGCTGGCGGAGCTTTGGGTGTGCGGCGCGAAGATCGACTGGCGCTTGCTCTACAAGGCGGGTGTTCCGAGGCGCATCTCCGCTCCCACGTATCCTTTTGCCAGAGAGCGCCATTGGATTCGCAACGCGGAAGCGAAAATCCGGCGCGTTCCAGCACAGGCAGCTGCACGAGAAGAAGCCGAAGTCGCATTGCGCACGTTCGTGCCGGTTTGGAATCCAGCGCGCGTTGAGACGGGTAAACGGATCGTTGTACAGGACTCGGCCAAAGTGCTTCTCGTAGGAAGTGATCTTGTTCAACTGGATTGGGTGCGGAAGGCTTGTCCGCGCGCGGAGCTGGTGAATGCTGACAGCCTCGGCGATCGTTCTTTCGACCAGTTGCTCTGGATTGCGCCGGAGAGCGCGAGCGATGAGTCGCTCACCGATCAGCAGGAAAAAGGCGTTCTGGCTGTCTTCCGCATGATCAAGGCTCTGCTCCATTTGGGGTTTGCGACCAAGAACCTTCTGTGGACGATCGTCACGAGCATGACGCAGCCCGTGACGGAGCACGAGCCGATTCAGCCCGTCCACGCCGGAGTCGCCGGTCTCATCGGCGGTCTGGCAAAAGAATATCCGCACTGGTCATTGAGGCTGTTGGACGTCGATTCACTCGAAACAGTGACGGCTAAGGAATGCTTGTCACTGCCGTGGGACAAGGAAGGGAACGGGCTGGCTCATCGTTTGGGCAAATGGTTCCAGCAGGGACTGGAGCCGACGGCAGCCGTGCCGCTGACCACTTCCGCGTATCGCCAAAGCGGTGTTTACGTTGTGATCGGCGGCGCGGGCGGGATCGGCGAATTGTGGAGCCGGTTCATGATTGAGACCTACCAGGCCAAATTGGTCTGGATTGGCCGCCGTCCATGTGACGCCTCCATTGAAGGGAAGGTCGATTCCTTAAGCCGGCTCGGCCATGCCCCATTGTACATTTCGACCGATGCGACGAGCCTGGAGGCATTGGCGCGGGCGCGTGACACCATTCTGAAGACGCATCCCGCGATTCACGGAGTCGTTCACTCAGCGCTGGTTCTGCATGACCGGAGCATCGCTCGCATGGACGAATCAGCATTCAGATCAAGCTTGGCGTCGAAAGTCGACATCAGCGTGAATCTGGATCGGGTGTTCGGAAGGGACGAGCTGGATTTCATACTCTTCTTCTCGTCGATCGTCTCCTTTCTTAGGCCAGCCGGGCAATCCAGCTATTCCGCGGGCTGTATGTTCAAGGACAGCTTCGCGCACATGCTGCAGCAGCAGCGCCCTTATCCCGTAAAAGTGATGAACTGGGGGTACTGGGGCAGTGTCGGCGTCGCGGCCGATGAATCCCATCGGCAGAATATGGCGCGGTTGGGTCTCGGATCGATCGAGCCGCAGGAAGGTATGACAGCTCTTCGGGCCTTGATGAACTCCGAGCTAAGTCAGGTCGCCTTGGTCAAGATCACCAGCAGCAAAGTGAGGGCCGCCGCTGCCAACGAGACTACGCTGCGCGTCGGCGCCTCAGCGGAGCTCGCCGGGCAAACGATCGCCGGCCACATCCGATGGACAATCATCGAGACGTTGTGCGAGGAGCTTAGAATCGACGGCGCTATGATCCGCAATGATGCGCCAATGTCAGACTACGGCGTCGATTCCATCGCCGGTGTCAACCTCGTTCGTGGGATTAATGAGGCGCTGCAGATTCAACTCGAGCCATCCAGCCTGTTCGATTACAGAACTATCAATCAGTTAACCGAGCACATACTCGAGAACTGGCAGCAGCAGATTGCATCGCAAGTGGCGCACGATGTGCCCATCGGTACTGGTTCCGCTGGCAGAACGGCGCCAGCGAGTGCCGGGACGTCAGTGCCAGAAGTGAGTAGTGCTCGGCTATTGGATGAGGTTCTCTGGCAGGACGCGTCAGTTGTTGACAGTTACGAAATGCTGACGTTCTGACCGAGGCCAAGCGATGGAAACAGTGAACGAGTTTCTCAGGACGTTGGTCAGCAAGGGCGTCAAGCTGTCGGCCGTTGCCGGCCAGCTGAACTGCTATGCCCCGAGCGGGTCGGTCACAAATGACATCAGGAAAGGCATTACCAGGCACAAGCCGGAGATCCTTGCACTATTAGAAGGCCACGCGCAAAGTCAGCCGGCGCAAACCGCCAGAAAGGCTTCGACGGAGCCTCTGGAATTTCCACTGTCCGCGGGGCAGAGAGGGCTTTATATTCTGCAGAAACTCAACCCCGCGATGACCGCGTACAACCTGCCGCTCTGTGTCAGGATCAGTGGCGAAATCAACGTCGACCTCCTGCGCAAAGCTTGGAGTTTCGTACTGGACCAATATCCTATTCTCACCGCACGTATCGTGGAGAACGATGGTACCTTGTGCCACCGCGTCGATGGGGGCTGCAGAACGACCATACAAGAGACGGCATTTGCATTCACTGACGAGCAGAGCATGACGTCATTTCTGCGCCAGCGGATGAAGCAGCCGTTCGACCTCGATCGCGGTCCCTTGAGCAGGATTGAGCTATTCAGGTTGAATGAACGGGAACGGGTCCTACTCATCACCATTCACCACATGATCTTCGACGGCGTTTCTGCCGTGGTGTTGCTGCGCTCACTGCTGGAGAGCTGTCAGACATTGAGTGAGGGCAGACCGGTCTCCGTATCGCCCGAACTGGGCGGCTACCAGGACTTCGTTGCCTGGGAAGAGGCGATGCTAACATCGGCGGAAGGGCGGTCGCATGCCGTCTATTGGCAGCGGCGGCTCAGTGGGGAGCTACCAAGCATCGAGCTGTTTCCCGACCTGCCGCGCCTCCCCTCGCCGAGCTTCGAGGGCGCGTCACTGATCAAGATTCTGCCGACAGATCTTTCCGGCGAGGTTCGTGATTTTGCGAAGGAACAGTCGTTTCTCCCGTCGGTGGTCTTCCTGGCAGCGTTCAACCTTCTCTTGAATCGATACACGAACCAAGACGACATTGTCATCGGCATGCCGGTGATCGTGCGGCCTGGTCAGAAGTTCGCGACGGAAATCGGCTATTTTATCAACATGGTTCCGCTGCGCACGCAGTGCTCCGGTCAGCTAAAACTAACTGAGTTCCTGCGTGAAGTGCGCAATACGATGATGGATGCGATTTACCACTCCAGCTATCCGTTCGAGCTCATGCTAGACAAGCTGCGGACGAGGAGCTCGACAAAGAACGCCGTCTTTCATGTGAACTTCGCATATCAGAATTTCATTGGCGACGATAGCTTTGCGTCGTTGCCACGACAGCAGGGACTCGATATAACGAATGTCGCGGAAATCGGTCCGGAAGGTTATTCCGATCTCGGGTTGGAGATATTCGAGAACGAGGCGGTGTTCAGCCTGCACGTCAGGTACAACCCGGACGTATACGCTCGCCCGGCAATCGAGCGTTTCTGCCAGCACTACGCGACCCTGTTGAAGAGCATCAGCGGCGATGGAAACCTTCTCTTGCATGAGTACTCCATTGTGCCAGAACAGGAGAAGCGGAAACTCCTGATGGAGTTCAACGATACTGCCGCGGACTATCCCAAGGACAAATGCATTCACGACTTGTTTGCCGACCAGGTCATGCTCGACCCCGGCCGGACCGCTGCCTCATTCGCCGGCCAGACGTTGAGTTATCAGGAACTCCATCGCAAAACCTCCAGCCTCGCCTTCTATCTGCAGTCGCTCGGAGTAAGGCCGGAAAGCGTAGTCGGGCTGTGCCTGGAAAGATCTCTTGAGATGATGATAGGGATCGTGGGCACCGTGCAGGCGGGCGGAGCTTATCTGCCGCTGGATCCTGATTACCCCGATGACAGATTGACGTATATGCTGCAGGACAGTAGTGCCACGATCGTTCTCACTCAGGAGAAATTCAGTGATCGTCTGAGGTCGCTTTTGCCGGCAGGGAGGTCGGTGGTCTGTCTGGACACCGAATGGGCGGCGATCAGCAGGTGTGCCTTTGATTTAGAGGTCCTGGGCGTGGAATTGCGCCGTGAGGTGACACCTCGCAACGTCTGTTACGTGATCTACACCTCCGGTTCTACGGGGAAGCCGAAGGGCGCGGTGATCGAACATCTGGCGCTGGTGAACAGACTTCACTGGATGCAGAAGTGCTATCGGCTCGACGGGAGCGACGTCGTGTTGCAGAAGACGCCATATAGTTTCGATGTGTCGGTATGGGAGTTCTTCTGGCCATTGACGACTGGTGCCGCGGTGGTCTTTGCCGGCCCCGATGGGCATAAGGATGTTCGCTACCTGGAAAATCTGATCGACGAGGCAGCAGTGACGACACTGCATTTCGTGCCGTCAATGTTGCGATCCTTTCTGGACAACGCCAGCGTCAGCTGCAGTAGCGTGAGGCAGATATTTGCGAGTGGTGAGGCGTTGGACCGGCAGTCTGTCGATCGTTACAAAACGAGATTTCCGAATGCGGTGTTGCAGAACCTTTACGGTCCGACGGAGGCTGCAATCGATGTGACGTTTTTCGATTGCTCGCACTTGACGTATCCGTTCGTGCCGATCGGTGCTCCGATCGACAACATCCAGCTCTACGTACTTGATCCGCACAACCATCCGCAGCCGATCGGGGTGGCGGGTGAGCTTCATATCGCCGGCGACGGCCTGGCCCGCGGTTATCTGAATCGCCCTGAATTGACGCAGGACAAGTTCGTTCCCAATCCATTCCGTCCGGGCGCCCGCATGTACAGGACCGGCGATCTTGCCTGTTGGATGGAAGACGGCAACATTCAGTACCTGGGCCGGATCGACACACAAGTCAAGATCCGCGGCTTTCGCGTGGAGATCGGCGAGGTCGAAGCCACGCTCAATCAATACCCGCGGGTACAGGAGAGCGCTGTCATCGCCCGGGGTCAGGACTTTGACAAACAGCTCATCGGCTTTTATCGCGCGAACGAGACCACCACGGATCACCTCGTGCAACTGCCGAACGAGGATCTCCGGGCGCATCTGTTGCGGACACTGCCGGAGTACATGGTGCCGGCCGCGTTCGTCACGGTGGCCGCGATTCCATTGAGCTCGAACGGCAAAGTTGACCGCGGTGCGCTGGCGCGGATGGACGTGACGATTGCGTCGGGCCAGGCGTGGGTAGCGCCGCGGAACGACACAGAAAAGCAGCTCGTGGAAATCTGGGAGCAGGTGTTGAGCTTGGCACCGAAGACAATCGGTATCCATGACAACTTCTTCGAGTTGGGCGGCCATTCGCTACGAGCGGCGCAGCTGATCGCAAAGATTCGTAGACAGCTGGATGTCGACGTACCGCTGAAGGCATTCTTTGAGGGTGGCACCGTCGCCCAATTGGCTCGATTCATCGCCGGGGCGGGCAACAGCGAGATTCCGGCGATCCGGCCGATCGATCGCTCGCAGTTCGAGCGGCTGCCGCTGAGCTTTGCTCAGGATAGGCTGTGGTTCATCGACCGACTCGAGCCCGATAGTACCGGTTACAACCTTCCAGGGGCGGTGACAATCAATGGTGAACTGGATATCGATCAACTCGATCAAGCGTTCAATCTGATCATCGCGCGTCATGAGAATCTGCGCACGGTGTTCCCGAGCGAAGGCGGGCGAGCCCGTCAGCAAATTCTCGATCGCTTTGATTTCCAGCTGGAACGAGTTGACCTGAGCCACTACGCGGACGGAAGCACGCGCTCGAATGAGGCCGCACAACGATGCCGTGCCGATGCAACGAGGCCATTCGATTTAGAGAAAGGCCCGCTGCTTCGCGGTACGGTGATCAGGCTCGATGAGCATGAACACGTTCTCATGCTCAACATGCACCACATCATCAGCGACGGGTGGTCGATCGGCGTATTGATCAACGAACTGCGCGTGATCCTGGAAGCCTA
>DATLWH010000299.1:0-4955 GCA_035576505.1 Thermoanaerobaculia bacterium
CCAAGAAGAAGATGGACAAGGCCCGCTTCCGGGCCATCCTGAAGGACGCCGGCGAGATCATCTGGCGCTCGCGCGCGCGGTTGGCCATCGGCATCCCCCTGCTGCTCGTCAACCGGCTCTCCAGCATCGTTCTCCCCTACATGTCGAAGCTCCTCTACGACAACGTGATTGCGAAAGGCGATGTGGCACTGCTGCCGAAGCTCGTATTGGTGAGCCTCGGCGTGGCGATCTTCGGCGGGACGACCGACTACGCGCTGGCTCAGATCCTCGGCATTGCCGCGCAGCGCTCCATCACCGATCTGCGCACACGGCTGCAGCAGCACGTGCAGCGCCTTCCGATCCGCTACTTCGATTCGACCAAGACGGGTGTCGTGGTGTCGCGCGTCATGAACGACGCCGAGGGGATTCGCAACCTCGTGGGCACCGGGCTCGCGCAGATTTTCGGCGGCGTCGTCACGGCCGGCTTCGCGACGGGCTTCCTCTTCCATCTCAGCGCGCGCCTGGCCTCGATGGTCTTTTTGGCATTCTTCGCCTTCGCGGGCATCCTGTTCTGGGCGTTTTCGACCGCCCGTCCTCTGTTCAAGCAGCGCAGTGAGGTCTACGGCAACGTGACCGGACGTCTGACGGAGAGCTTCTCCGGTATCCGCATCGTCAAGGCGTACACCGCGGAAGAACATGAGGAGAAGGTCTTCGGGGAGGGAGCGAGGAAGCTCCTCAATCTCATCGTCGGCACGATGCGCACCATCTCCGCTGCCGGCGCGATGACCACCTTTCTCGTCGGTGCGGTGAGCGCTGTGGTGATGTACGTAGGCGGCCACGAGGTGGTCGCGCACAAGGCCAACCCGCTGGTGGGTATGACGCTCGGCGACCTGATCGCCTTCACGCTCTATCTCGCGCTCGTCATCGGACCGGTCGTGCAGATCGTTTCGATCGGGACGCAGCTCTCTGAGGCCTTCGCCGGCCTGGAGCGGATGCGCGAAGTCTTCAGCGAGACGCGCGAGGATGAGAACGATGCGGCCAAGAAGGCGACCGCCGACATCCTCGGCAGCGTCGAATTCCGTGATGTCTGGTTCGAGTACACCGCCGGCGTACCGGTGCTGAAGGACATCAACCTCGTCGCTCCGGCCGGGAAATCGATCGCGCTGGTCGGGCCGTCGGGCTCGGGCAAGAGCACGATGATCTCGCTCATCGCGGCCTTTCATCACCCTACGAAGGGCGAGATCCTCATCGACGGCAAGCCTATGCTCGACCTGCGCCTGGCCGACTATCGCTCTCATCTCGGCATCGTGCCGCAGGACTCGTTCCTCTTCGCCGAGTCGATCTACGACAACATCGTCCTTGGCAACCCCCGGGCGTCGCGGGAGGATGTGCTGCGCGCTGCGCAGATTGCTCACGTCGATGAGTTCACTGAGGCCTTTGCAGACAAGTACGACACCATCGTCGGCGAACGGGGTGTTCGGCTTTCCGGCGGCCAGAAGCAGCGCGTGGCCATCGCCCGGGCCATCGTGGCCAACCCGCGCATTCTCATCCTCGACGAGGCTACCTCATCGCTCGACAGCGAGTCCGAGGCGCTGATCCAGGACGGCCTCAACGCGTTGATGAAGGGGCGCACCACGTTCGTCATCGCCCATCGCCTCTCCACGATCCGCAACGCCGACCAGATTCTCGTTCTCGAGAGCGGCGAAATCACCGAGAGGGGTACCCATCGGGAGTTGCTGGCCCTGGGCGGCCGCTACCGCAAGCTGTACGAGAAGCAGTACGGCGTGGCCATCAACCGCTTCGTGAACGAGGGAGAGGAACTGCGCGATCTCGCCGCCGAACCGATCGCCAAGTAGCCGGACTGGCTCGCCGCTACTCTTTCAGCTCGACATTCCAGTACGCCTCATCGAGGAAGTTCTTCCAGATATCGGGGAAGTTCCTTCCCTGGAGGCGATGCAGGGGATGCCATTTCGGGCGTACCGGCTGCCGTTTGAGCTGCAGGCCGGTCTCGGTGAGCAACTTGTTTCCCTTCTTCACGTTGCACGGCAGGCAGGCGCAGACGACGTTCTCCCACGTCGACTTGCCGCCGCGCGAGATGGGCACGACGTGGTCGAGCGACAGCTCGGAGGACGAAAACTTCTTGCCGCAGTACTGGCAGCGGTTGCCATCGCGGAGATAGATGTTGCCGCGGGAGAACTTGACCTCCTGCCGAGGCAGCCGGTCGAAGATCAGCAGTTGAACTACGTGAGGAATCAGGATGTTGCGGCTGGGCGTGCGTACGAAGTGCTCATCGCCCTGGACGGGGATGTCGGCCCAGTTGTCGAAGTCGTAGGTGCGGTACTCGGAGTCGACAGCCTTGACCTGCCCTTTGTAAAGCAGAGTCAGAGCCCTGCGGGCAGAAGTTATCTGCACCGCCTGGAAGACCCTGTTAAGGACGAGCACGTGACCGTCGAGCATAGTTACCCACTCGTAACACCTCGCGGAGCCGGGGTTGTTTCCATCTCTTGCCGTCCTGGAGGCCGAGTGGAGACATGATACACGGGCTCCCGGACGGCCCGGAGTTGAAAAAAGTGCTCAATTGAGAGATAGTTAGCGCCTGAGTCGATTCTGAATAAGCTCTGCGGAGCGCATTCCGGGTGTGGTTTTTTGGGAGGCATGCATGCGCGTTTTGTCACGGCTCGCTCTCGTTGTCCTTGTAGCCGCCGTCCTGTCCGCTCCGACGGCCCTCGCCGATCAGTACCAGGCGACCTGCCCTCTCACGCTGGTCGCGACCAATCCGCCGCCGACTGCGTTCTACCAGTCTCCGCACGGCGTGTTCCGCTTCGGAACGCAGGTGTTTGGCCTCCGCGGCCAGACCTTGACGACCTACACCGTCACCGACCTCGGCGATATGCAGATCGCCCGTGAAGACTTCATCGGGTCGCTGGCGGCGCGTGAAACGAAGGGCGGAGTCGCCTTCAACGCAGGCATCCTCTACATCAGCAGCGAGGCCGGTCTCGAGATCTACGACCTCCGCAACGTTCGCGCCGGTGGAACCGCGCCGATCCTCATCTCCCGGACGCCGGGGCTGCGCTACCACCGTCTGGCCATCAACGGCACAACGCTGGCCGCGCTCTACCCCGCCACCGACCTGCCCTGCGCCGCGAACGGCGCGCCCGGACCGATCCAGAGCTGCTTCAATACCGTCGATATCTACAACGTCGCCAACCCGGCGGCGCCGACCCGCGTCAGCTCACTGACGACGTTCCTGAATCCCCTCGGCGGATTCAACGACATCGCGTTCAACTTCGGCTACCTCATCGCCACCGCGAACAACGGTACGGTCGCCTATGACGTTACCAATCCGGCCACACCCATCTTCGTCGCCGGCTCGCAGACCTCCGGCAAATTCCTCGTCAGCAATGGCTCGAACCTCCTGGCCATCGGCAATGACAACGTGATCATCACGTACATCATCATTCCGACCGGCTTCGCCTTCTTCAGCCCCTTTACCTACCATACGACCGCGAATCTTCAGGTGGACCGCACGAACCCGATCATCTTTCATCCGCAGGCCGTGTTCGATCAGGCCAACGGACGCCTCATCACGATGATCGACGAGCTCGATTACCAGACGCTGCAGCCGGCACGGACGATCGCATTCGACGTCTTCGACTACGCCACGGCGATGCTGGAAGGGAGCGACCCGCGGCAATACGAGCAGGTTTCGTACACCTCGGGCGACGAAGTGAAGTGGAACCCACTCTCGGTCGGCTCGCTCGTCTACGTCGTCGGTGAATTGACGGGAACGCAGACCTACGGCGCCTGCGGACTGATGACCGGCAACATCGAGTTCGATTCGATCGCCGGGACGGTCTGCGGCGGCTCCGAGATTCACGGATGGGTTACGGGAACGCTGAAGATCACGAACGTCGAATTGTTCCTCGACGGCGGGTCGCTCGGCTCAGCCTCGCTCTCAGGACCACCTCGCATCGATATCCCCTCGACCACGCCGGTCTCGACGTGGCGCGTGGCAGTCAACCTCGACTCCATCACGAAAGGTGTTCACGTGCTGCGCGCCGTCGGTACAGACGTGAACGGCACGCGGCGGCAGTTCTCAAGCCAGACCATCCTGTTTCCAGGTCCGGGATCCAACTGCGTAGCTCGCCGGCGCGCTTCGTGATCACTCGAGCGAGTCAACCAGCGTCAATGCAGCCGCTCGCGGATCGCCCGCATCCGTGATCGGCCGCCCGACCACGATGTAATCCGCGCCCGCCGCGATCGCCGCGGCGGGCGTTGTCGTTCTGCGCTGATCTCCCGCTTCGCTCCCCTCGGGACGGATGCCGGGAACGACAATGCGCATTCCGCTGCCGCAGGCCTCCCGGATCGCCGCAACCTCGTGCGGCGAGGCCACAACGCCTCGAAGCCCCGATTCCTGCGCCAGCTTCGCCATCCGCAACGCGGTTTCGAGCGACGTCCCGGGGAACCCGATCCGGTGCAATTCGGTGTCGTCCAGACTCGTCAGTACCGTAACGCCGAGCAACGCCGTCCCGCTGCCCTCGGCGGCTTTCACCGACTCGCGAAGCATGGCCTGACCGCCCGACACGTGTACGGTGAGCATCGCCGCGCCAAGCGCCGCCGCCTCGGCCACGGCGCGCTTGGCCGTGTTCGGAATGTCGTGAATCTTGAGGTCGAGGAAAACCTTCAGGCCGCGCGCCATCACGTCGCGCACGATCGGCGGTCCGTTCGCGATGAACGCCTGCAGCCCGATCTTCAGCATCCCCACCGCCCCGTGAAGCGCGTCGGCGAGTCTGAGGATCTCATCGCGGGAGGAGCGATCGATTGCCACGATCAGACAGTCAGTGGCCAGCCGGTCAGTGATCGCACGGTCGGTTGCTTGCATAATCGTCATGGCAGCGACCGTATTTTACCGCATGAACAAATTCGACATAGCACGCGCGCTCGACGAGATTTCCAGTTACCTGGCCCTGAGCGAG
>DATLWH010000300.1:0-3133 GCA_035576505.1 Thermoanaerobaculia bacterium
GCAACCCCGCAACCCCGCTACCGCTGACCCCTGTCCCCCCAAACCAGACGATGGTCCCGCTTCGTGGTGCCGCTGGCAAGATCGCCCAAAACATGGAGCTCTCGCTGTCGATGCCGACGGCGACTTCCATCCGCAACATCCCGGTCAAAGTGCTCGAGGAAAACCGGCGCGTCGTCAACAATCACCTCGCCCTCACCGGTCAGCCGAAAGCGTCGTTCACGCACATCATCGCCTGGGCCATCGTCAACGCGGTCAAGCTGTTCCCCCGCATGAACGCGGCTTTCGCCGTGCAGGAGACAACGCCCACGCGGATCGACCGCGAGGACGTCAACCTCGGCATCGCCATCGACGTCGAGCGCAAAGACGGCTCCCGTTCGCTCCTGGTACCAAACGTCAAGCACGCGCAGTCGATGGACTTCGCGCAGTTCCTCAAGGCCTACAACGAGGTCGTCCGCAAAGCGCGCGGCGGCACGCTCGAGATCGCCGATTTCGAAGGCACCACCATCTCGCTCACCAACCCCGGCACCATCGGCACGATCGCCTCGGTGCCCCGGCTGATGCAGTCGCAGGGGACCATCGTCGCCACGGGCCAGATCGACTACCCGGCCGAGTACTCGGCCAGCGACCCTTCCGTTCTGGCCGACCTCGGCATCTCCAAGGTGATGACGATGACGTCGACCTACGACCATCGCATCATCCAGGGAGCGGAGTCGGGAGCGTTCCTGGCGCGCGTGCACGAGCTGCTCCTCGGCGCCGACGATTTCTACGAGACGATCTACCGCGACCTGCGCATCCCCTACGAGCCCGCGGTATGGGGCAGGGATCGCCACCGCCTCAATGCCAGCGAAGACGAGAAGGTGGGCCGCGAAGCGGCCGTGCTGCAGATGATCAACGCCTATCGCGTGCGCGGGCATCTGCTGGCCGACCTCGATCCGCTCGAGTACCAGGTCAAGCGCCATCCCGAGCTCGACCCGGCCTTCTACGGCCTCACGATCTGGGATCTCGACCGCGAATTCGTCTGCGGCGGGCTGTGCGGCAAGCTCACGGCGAAGCTGCGCGACATCCTCGACACCCTGCGGGAGACGTACTGCGGCAAGCTCGGACCGGAGTACATGCACATCAGCGAGACCGTGCAGAAGAAGTGGCTGCAGGACCGGATGGAGCCGTCGCGCAACCACAAGCCGCTCGACCTGGCCATCAAGCGCCGCATCCTGATGAAGCTGAACGACGCTGAGGCCTTCGAGAAGTTTCTGCACACCAAGTACGTCGGTCACAAACGCTTCTCGCTCGAAGGAGCGGAGGCCGTGATCCCGATGCTCGACTACGTCTTCAACGAAGCGACGCAGGACGGCGTCAACGAGGCCGTCATCGGCATGGCCCATCGCGGGCGGCTCAACGTCCTGGCGAACATTCTCGGCAAGTCGTACGAGAAGATCTTTCACGAGTTCGAGGGCGACGTCGATCCGAACACGACCCAGGGATCAGGTGATGTGAAGTACAACCTCGGCGCGGACGGCATCCACCAGACCCCGGACGGCTCGCACATGAACCTGACGCTGGCCTCGAATCCCAGCCACCTCGAAGCGGTCGACCCGATCGTGGAGGGGATCGTCTACGCCAAGCAGAAGCTCATCGGCGACACCAAGCGCGCCTGGGTCCTGCCGGTGCTCATCCATGGCGACGCCGCCTTCGCCGGCCAGGGAGTGGTGGCGGAGACGTTGAACCTCTCCCAGTTGCCCGGGTATCGCACCGGCGGCACGATCCACCTCGTCATCAACAACCAGATCGGCTTCACGACCGGGCCGGAATCGGCGAGATCTTCCGTCTACGCCACCGACGTCGCCAAGATGGTGCAGGCGCCGATCTTCCACGTGAACGGCGACGACCCCGAGGCCTGCATCCGCGCCGTCAAACTCGCGTATGACTTCCGGCAGCAGTTTCACAAAGACGTCGTCATCGACATGCTTTGCTACCGCCGGCACGGCCATAACGAGGGCGACGAGCCGTCGCTCACGCAGCCGAAGATGTACAAATCGATCAAGGAGCACCGCTCGGTGCGGAAGATCTATACCGAGACGTTGCTGCGCAAAGGCGACATCGATCCGAAGGAAGCGGAGTCGTGGCTCGACAACTTTCAGAGCAAGCTGCAGGAGGCGTTCGACCGCACGCGCGAGGACAATGAGCCCCCCTCCCCGCACGACCGCGGCGCGCTCTGGACCGACGAGGAGATCACCGGCTTCCAGAACCAGCCTTCGCCAGACACCTCGGTGCCGCGCAATGAGCTCGACGCCGTCGGCCAGGCGCTGACGACGATTCCGCCGGATCTGTCGCTTCATCCCAAGCTCAAACCGATCATCGCCCGCCGGAAAGCGATGGCCGAGGGGCGCGAGCCGATCGACTGGGCCTTCGCGGAGATGCTTGCCTTCGGCACGTTGATGACGGATGGCTATCGCGTGCGCCTTTCGGGGCAGGACTCCGGCCGCGGCACGTTCTCGTCGCGCCATGCCATCCTCTTCGATTACGCGACGGGCAAGGGTTACGTTCCCCTCAACGCGCTGGCCCGCCAGGAACCGGCGGCCCCGGCGCCTGACGCCGCCGGCGTCCCGCAGGTGGACTTCGCCGTCTACGATTCTCTCCTCAGCGAGTACGGCGTCCTCGGATTCGAGTACGGCTACTCGGTGGCTGATCCCGGCGCGCTGGTGCTGTGGGAAGCGCAGTTCGGAGACTTCGTCAACGGCGGGCAGATCGTCATCGATCAGTTCATCTCCTCGGCCGAGGAGAAGTGGAGCCAGCACAGCGGCCTCGTGCTGCTCCTGCCGCACGGATACGAAGGACAGGGACCAGAACACTCGTCGGCCCGCCTCGAACGCTTCCTCACGCTCTGCGCCGAGGGAAACATGCAGGTCGTCTATCCGACGACGCCGGCGCAGCATTTCCATGCGCTGCGGCGGCAAATGACGAACGATCCGCGCAAGCCGCTGATCGTGATGACGCCGAAGTCGCTGCTGCGCCATCCCAACGCGACCTCATCGATCGACGAACTGACAAACGGCCGCTTCGAGCCGGTGCTGATCGATGCGACGACGGATGTGGCGAACGTGAAGCGCATCGTGCTGACGAGCGGCAAGGTCTA
>DATLWH010000301.1:0-4696 GCA_035576505.1 Thermoanaerobaculia bacterium
GCTCACTCCGGAGGCAACGTCGGTGACATAGATCGAGCGCGAGTTGTCGGCGAAGCTGATCTTCTTCGAGTCGGGTGACCACTTCGGATCGTCATAGAACCCGGCGCCGTCGATCTTGATCTCGCGAGGCGTCCCCTTCCCCTCCTGATCGCCGACATAGAGGCGGTACACGCCGCTGCGGTCGGAGAACCAGGCAATCGACTTGCCGTCGGGCGACCAGGCCGGGGAGCGGTCATTCGCGCCGGGCGTGTTGGTCAGATTGCGGTCGTCGCCTTTCTCGCGCGGCACCGTGAAGATGTCGCCGCGAAACTCGAAGGCCGCCCGGGCGCCGGATGGGGAAACAGCAACGTTGCGGATGTACTTTTTCCCTTTGACGAAGCGCGGCAGCGTCTCCACGAGATCGGCGGCCACGCCGACTTTCAGCCGGTTGCTGCTGGCAGACTTCGGATCGAAGAGGTGCAGGTAGCCGGCCTGTTCGTAGATGATCCTGCCGCCGCCCGCCGTCGCGTTAACGACGGGGAAGTCGGTGTGATTCGTGAGGCGCGTCACCTTCTTCGTGGCCGGGTCGTAGCTGTAGAGGTTGAACTCGCCGTCGCGGTCGGAGCGGAAGTAGACCTTGCCGTCGAGCCACATCGGATCGGTGTCGTTGCATCGGCCCGCCGGCTGCGGCACGTGCTCGGTGGCATAGCTGGCGGTATCGAAGATGACCAGGTTCGACACCTGCCCGCCGCGGTAGTGCTTCCATTCGTTGAAGGCGTCGCCGAGCGGGACGTAGATGATCTTCTTTCCATCCGACGAGTAGACGGCCTTCGCCGCGTGCGGGATGGGGAGCTTGGTGGCCATCCCCCCCCCGACCGGTACGGTGAAGAGCTGGACGTAGCGCCCGGTGTAGACCTCGCGCGGCGAGGTGAAGAGGACATTGGCGCCGTCCGGTGTGAAGCCGAGGGCGATGTCGTTCCTGGGATGCCATGTCAGCCGCCTCGGTACTCCCCCCTCGGAGGAGACGACGTAAACGTCGGTGTTGCCCTCATACCGGCCGGTGAAGGCAATCCACTTCCCGTCGGGCGAGAAGTGCGGCCCCGATTCGATGCCGGGATGCGACGTCAGCCGCCGCACGTTGCTGCCGTCGAGGTTCGCCACCCAGAGGTCGTTCGCGTACGCGAATGCGATCCTGTCGCTGCTGACTGCCGGGTCGGAGAGAAGACGGGTGTCGTGGATGTCGACCGCGAGGAGCGGCAGTGCGGACAGCACGACGGCGATGAACAACAGGCGAACGCGCATGGGATAGCTCCTGCAAGGTGGGATGACGACGGCGGGACTGTAGCGCGAAAGCGGGGTTGAATAAAATGACGAAATGGCAAACGCCGACGCCGCGCTGGCGCTGACACGCGAGATCTGCCTCGCTCTTCCCGACACGGAGGAGAAGATCGCCTGGGGCTCGCCGACCTTCCGCGTCCACGGCAGGCTGTTCGTGATGTTCACCAACAACCATCACGGCGACGGCCGGGTCGCCATCTGGTGCGCCGCCCCTCCCGGCGTGCAGCAGGATCTCGTCGCCGCCGATCCGAAACATTTCTTCGTCCCGCCCTACGTGGGCGTAGGCGGCTGGGTCGGCATCCGGCTCGACACGAAGCTCAACAGAGGCGCCATCGCCGCGATCATCGAACAGGGATACCGGACCATCGAGCAGAAGCGGGGCGCGGCGAAGAAACGACGGCGGTGAGCGCAATCGCAAAGGCATCATCCGCAGATGGCGCAGATGTTTCGCAGATGCAATTGTGTCAAATCTGTGTCCATCTGCGTCATCTGCGGATGGGTCGTTCGGTGGAAGCGCCAAGGTGTCGTTCAAGGCGAGAAAACCGGCCGGTCGCCCCGATGGGTGCTCCACACTGCAAGAACCTCGATTCTTTGCTCTGCCTCGTGGAGTTGGTAGTACAGGTAGTGCTTGGTAGCAGGAAGAAGAATGCAGCGAACGCCAGGAAGGTCGGGGTCTTCGGAGAGAGCGCCGGCTTTGGGGTATGCAGAAAGCAGTTCGAATGCCCTTCGAAGCTCGTCTCGAAAAAGCTTCGGAGCCTTGGGCCGGTTTGCGCGCCACCAGCGAGACTCATTGCGAATCTGGGCAGCCGCCGCGGCGGTTGGCTTGATAGCCAGACTCAATTGGGTTCGTCGAGTTCGGCCAGGAGAGCGTCAGCATCTACGAATTCGCCGCGTTTGGCCTGAGCGATAGACTGGAGAAGCTCGCGCTTTTCATAAGCTGATACCTGGAAGGTCTCGTTTTCCTCACGCCTCAAAACGGTGACCTGCTCACCCTCGTTGAACCGTTCACCTTCTACCACGATTCGACCGTCCAGGACGGTTCCGGTGATGATCTTCATGACGACATTCTACTCCGGCGCGACGACCATCGTTCCTCAGCCGCCCAACGGACCGTCGTTCAGCTGCAAGGTCTCGCAGGCGCAGTGTAACCGCGCCCGGGAGCCGTGATGTTCACCAACAACCATCACGGCGACGGCCGGGTTGCCATCTGGTGCGCCGCCCCTCCCGGGGTGCAGCAGGATCTCGTCGCCGCCGATCCGAAGCATTTCTTCGTCCCGCCGTACGTGGGGGTGGGCGGTTGGGTGGGAATCCGCCTCGACACGAAGCTCAAGAGAGGCGCCATCGCCGCGATCATCGAGCAGGGGTATCGCACGATCGAGCAGAAACGGGGCGCGCCGAAGAAACGGCGGCGGTAGCTGCAACGTCAAAAGCATCATCCGCAGATGGCGCAGATGTTTCGCAGATGCAATTGTTTCAAATCTGTGTCCATCTGCGTCATCTGCGGATGGCCGTTCTCGCGCGGTGGGTCAGGAATTGACCCTGTTTTGATCGAAAGTCGATCAACGTGGATCAGAAGCTGATCCATTTTGATCGAGAGTCGATCAACGTTGATAAGAAGTCGATCGATGTTGATCGAAAGTCGATCAATTTTGATCGAAGATCGATCGACGTTGATCGAAAGTCGATCGACGTTGATCGGGGGGTCGATCGGCGTTGATCAGGAGTCGATCGACGTTGATCAGGACTCGATCGACGTTGATCGAGCCTCGATCGAAGTTGATCAATAGTCGGTCGACGTTGATCGATGGGTCAATCGACGTTGATCGAAAGTCGGTCGATGTCGATGAGGAATCGTTCGACGTTGAATGAAAGTCGGGTAGTAGCCTAGTTTGACTGATCAGTTGTAACAGGCCAGTGGTCGCTCGCACCCCAAGATTGTGAAACAACGTCTGAAGCTGCCCGGTCTGGAGTCGAGTGCCGTATCAGACGTTCCCACGCTCCCGATAGAGCATAGGCTCACGACCACTGACTAGGGTAGGTTACCGCGCTCTGGGTAGTCTCAACCTAAAATGCCGCGATGCGATGCAAGGAGTGCGGCGGCGATGTCGAGTGTACCCGCTCTCACGGTGGTGACGGAGGGTGCGGGTGCTTTTGGGGGATCGGCAGCGGCATCGCTGGCGTGCTGTCGTGGTTCAGGTTCCATTCGGTCATCTGGGCCGGAGTGCATGGCATTCTGAGCTGGTTCTATCTCCTCTACCGCTGGCTATCGAGCTGAATCTATTTGACCTTACGCCTGCCGCCGCCCTTCAATGTCGATACGCCCTTCCTTGGCAGTCGGGGTAAGGCTATCCCCGGAGTAGACTTTGACGTCGGGCATTGTCCTCCGCTATGACCGCTCATCGACTTACCGCAGTTGGGACATTTTTCTGCGGCCTTCCGCAATCCTGTTGTCATGCGGCTAGTTTAACCTTCGCCGCTGCCGAAAGCCGATCAACGACGAAAGTGCCGCGAAATTAGGACACCCCGAGGTGTCACAACCTCGCCAACTGCTCCTTCGGGTAACTTCTCGGATCCACCTTGCCATGCGCCTCGGCCACGCGGCCTTTCTCGTCGATGACGTACGCGATCCGTTTGGCGTATTCGTCCTTCGGTGAGTCGGCGGCGCCGTAGGCGATGCCGATCTTGCGGTCGGTGTCGCAGAGCAGCGGGAAGGGGAACTTGAACTTATCGGCGAAGCGGGCGTTGGCGTCGACGTTGTCGAAACTGGCGCCGAGGATCGTGGTGTTCTTCGCTTCGTACGCGTCGATGAGGTCCCGGAACCCGGAACCCTCGGCCGTTCAGCCGGGTGTATCGGCCTTCGGATAGAACCAGAGCACGATCTTGCGCCCTCGCAGGTCGTGAAGCGCGACCTTGTTCCCGCGGTGATCCGAGACTTCGAAGTCAGGGGCCTCGTCGCCAACGTTCAGCATGCGTCCTCCTACAAACGACTTCACGACAAACCGCAGCATACCGGCAAGGGACACTCAGCTCTCCACCAACGTGCGCAACTGCCTGCCGGCCACGGTCAACATGGCCAGGTCGACGGTTTGCGCGGCACGGAAGTCGGTCATCATCTGGTCGATCCGTTCGACTTCCCGCGGGCGGGCGGCCAGCCAGCGGTCGACGGGATCTTTCACGCCGTCGCTTTCGGTCAGGACGCGCGAGGCCAGGGTGCTCTGGTAGTTGAAGAGGTCGTCGACGACGGCGGCGACGGCCGCCTTCTGCCACGGCGTCTCGGCGGCGATGGATGCGCCGGCGGTGCGCAGGCGGTCGAGACCGAAGCGGCCGCCGACGCTGAAGTAGACCCTGGCCACGTCTTCGACCGGCCGTCCCATGCGGG
>DATLWH010000302.1:0-4472 GCA_035576505.1 Thermoanaerobaculia bacterium
GAAAGACTTGAGCAACTCGGGTACGCTGTCGCCCTCAAGCCTACGACCGAGTAACGCATCGTCTCGCCGGATCAGCGGGCACGACGACCTACTGCCGTCTCCCTTAGACCATGTGGTGAACCCCAGCTGAATCCCGGCAGACAACGACCTTCTTTCGCTGACCAAAAGATCAGCTCAGAGTTCGTGTGCCCGCCACCCGCTCCGCTCTGCCATTGTTTTCGTAGCAGCCTGCCGCAGCCGCTGAGCGAGCGCAGCGAGCGAAGTGAGGCGGAGGACGGCGAAGGATTTCAAGATGCGCGACCTGGGGCAGAAGCGCAGATGGGGTTGGTCGTTGATCTTCCTCACAAAGACCACAGTTTCGCTCCTGCCCCAGGCGCTGCCACTGGAGATCCTTCGCCGTCCTCCGCCGCTCTTCGCTCGCTACGCTCGCTCAGCGGCTCCGGCAGCCTCAGGATGACAAATTGCCTTTGTGGGCGCGGTTTTTTTACAACCTCAGGACAGTGTTTTCCGCGCTGCCACCAGGATGATCTGGTAGGCGAACAGTCCTCGCCAGATGCGCGTGATCCACGTCAGCAGGCGCTCGCCGAGGCGCAGGAGGGGGTCGGGCACCCAGCCGATGATCAGGCGGATCGGCACGGATGAGCCGCGGATGGCGATGATGCGAAAGCCGGCGTTTTCGATCTCGCGTTTGATTGTGCGCATCGTGAAGAAGCGGAGATGCGTGAAGTCGAGGATGCCGCGGTCGCGGTACTCGAAGATCCCGAAGAGCAGGCCGAGGCGTACGGTGATGTTGGCGATGTTCGGTACGGAGAGGAAGAGGATGCCGTCCTTTGCCAGCGCCTGCTTGACCATGCGGAGGAGCGTGGTCGAGTTGCGCAGGTGTTCGATGACGTCGGCCAGAACGATGGCGTTGACGTTCGAGGGGAGGCGGTCCATGGTTTCGAGGTCGGCGATGACGACCTGATCGAATCGTCCGCGAAGCTGGCCGATGCGGTCAGCGTCGTATTCGAAGCCGACCGTCCTGTCGAAATGATCGCGCACCGCCGCGCCGAGCTCTCCTCCCGCGGCGCCGAGGTCGAGCAGCGTCCCGCCGGGCGAGGCGAACCTCCGGATGAGGTCGATCAGAATCCGATGGCTGCTCCCTTCGAAATCCTTGAAGGTATAGACGTTCGGCACGCTCGCGCGAGGGTAGTGGATGGGGGGCGGGATGACAATGGCGGTGTCGGGGTTGCGGGGTCGCGGGGTCGGTCGCCGATCGCATGAAGTCATAGAATGCAGTTCATGAGAAGAGTGTCACGAAGGATCTGACGATTCGTAACATCCCCGATGAGCTCGCGGAGGCACTTTGGAGAGAGAAGAAGCGTCGGCGGATATCTCTCAACCAGACAGTGATCGATCTGTTGAGTCAGCGGCTCGGCGTTGGCGCTTCCCATTCCAACGGTCTCGCGCCTCTCGCGGGCACTTGGAGCGCCGCGGAACACCGGAAGTTCGAAGAGCGCGTTGCAGAGTTCGAAGGAATCGACATTCCGCTCTGGAGATGATCTGGCCCTGCCTCGAGCGGTTCCTATGCCGCGATAGCGGCTTGAGAAGGTAGCCAGGGGTGCGAGCGGTTTTTGCGAGCACCCCTGGTTGCCGAGGTCAATCCATTTCGTGCCGCGTATGCGGCACTGGAGCGTCGTCGGCCAACTGTAATTTTCCAGTGCCGCTGACGCGGCACCTGGACATTGGGACCCTCGTACCAGGGGTGCGAGCGCTAACGCGCTAGCACCCCTGGCTATCCTCTTGTTGCCGCTATCGCGGCACGTGGCCGCTGGCTTTCGGTGAGCGCGTAAGGCGCCGAGCGCGAGGTCGAATTGTGAGGCGCGCATGCGAGAGGGTGCGTGTGCCGCTTAGCGGTTTGTAAGCGGTCTTCTTCGGCGGCGTGCTCGCGCAACTGAGCTCGGTGCCGCGATGGTGTGGGCTACACTCTCACAGCAACCCAGCAACCCAGCAACCCAGCAACCCATAATCCCGGCAACCCAGCAACCACACACCTCAATACTCCCCATAGCCCCGCCCCCTCCCGTCCCTCCCGGGCGCGCCGCTGTGGACATCTATGATCGCGCTGCGCGCAGCGGGGCCGGGGATGGTCGTGAAGTCGTCCACACGTACATTTTCCTCGGTGGTCAGGCGCCAGGTGGTGGCGGAATGGGTGAGGGGATCGACGGGGACAGACGGTATCGCGTCGCGCAAGGTTGCCGGGCCGTGGCCGTGCGTCTTTGTGTAAACGGCGATGGCGTTGCGCATGCTGGCGAGCTGACCGCGCAGGGCTGCTTCGCCGCGCGCGCGGTTGTGATCCGCGCGGCCGCAGGCCAGCGTGAGCAGTAGCAGAGCCAGTGCTGCGCTTCGTCTCAATGCGAGGCGACCGAGCCGACGTTCTTGAGCGAGATCGTGACGCCGATGCTCTGCTCCGCCTTCTCGAACGGTATGTAGACGAGGTAGCGCCGGTACTCGAGGGCCACGCCGTAGCACGCGGCCGTGCCGCCCACCAAGTAGCGCTGCTCGAGGAACTTCCCGTTCTTGGCGTCGAAGTTGAGCTGCACGTCGGCGCGGATGCGCTTGCTGAGCAGCGAGGAGCCGCTGTTGAGGCGGACCTGGCTCGAGCTCGTATCGAAGAAGACGCCGTTGATCGGAGGCTGCTTGTAAGACGAGAACCAGGTGAAGCTGAGGTATTTGTCCGCGCGTACCCCGGTGCCAAGGAGGTTCGCCGAAAGGCTGGTCTGATCGAGCTGGTGCGAGATGTTGCCGAAGGTTGCCGACGCATCGAGCGTGATCGACGAATACGGATTCACATGCAGCCCCGCGATGAGAGGCGTGAACTTTCCGTTCTGCGGAACGGTCGAGCCGGAGAGGCCGCCTGCCGTGGCCGTCGTAAACGGTGTGCCTAGCGAGACCGACTGCGTCAGCGAGAACGACGCCACCTCGCGCGAGCTCCCGTTTACGCCTCCCTCCTTGCCGATGAGGCGTTGGGTCAGGGAGTACTCCACGGAGTTGTGCACGATCGGAAGCAGCGGCGAGTCGACCGTGTCGAAGCGGATGACGCGGGTCTGATCGTTGACGTCGGTCGTGTAGAGGTAGCGGATGCGCGGTTCGATGACGTGTTTGAGTTTCGTGAATCCGCCGATCTTCTTGTTGAAGATTTTCGAGAACGACGGCCCCACCACCTCCACCTGTCCCTGCGCATAGAAGCGTTCGATCGGGTTGTTCGAAACGGTTTGAAATTCGCCCGGGTTCGCCACGGAGCTGTCGCTGAGTGTTTGAGAGTAGTACGTCTCACGCACCGAGATCTGCGGGCGGATGGAGAGCCACGTCGGCGTGTGGAGCTGCATCGAGAGCGTCGGAAAGAAGTCCGCCCGGTAGTAGTTCGCCTGCGGACCATTGGTCAGACCGCTCGTGGCCAGATGCGATGCCGACGACTCGAGCGAGTAGTAGAAAGGCGTCTCGCCGATCCGGTTCGGATAGAGCCGGAACTGGAGCGAGGGGAGCTGCTCGAAGCGCTGGCGCGTCGGCGGCGCGAGAGGATTGTTCGGATCGACGTTGCCGAGGAGGATGTCCCGCCGGTCGGTGAGGATGTTGAACGAATAGGTGCTGCGGTTCTTCGTCAGGTAAGCCGAGGAGTAGAGCTGCGAGAGGGTATGCAGGCGCGGATCGCTGCCATAGCGGCGGAAGAACTCGAGGTTGGAGATGTCTTCCGCGTCGATGACACCGCGGAACCCGCCCGGCAGGTTGTTCTCGGCATGCTGATAGTTGTAGCGCCATTCGTTGCGGCCGGTCTGGGGATCGTGGACGGCATAGGCGCTGAGCTCGCCCTGCTTGACATCGTCCGAGGGGCGGTAGCGGATGTTGATACCGGCGCCGTTGTAGCCCTTGTCGTTGATGGTGCCGTAAAACGTGGCGTCGGCGCTGTCGCCGAACGGAACGTAGTAGCCGAGCTCGAGCCGGTCGCCGTAGGTGGGCGAGAAGAGGATGCGCGGGATGAGAAAGCCCTGCGAACGGTCGCTCTTGGTCGGCCAGATCAGCCGCGGGGTGAAAATCAGCGGGATGTCGTGCGCCCGGAAGGTGACGTCCTGCATGTGCGCGTAGTCGTCGAGCGTGACGTCGGCCACCTTGATGTGGAACGACCACGACGGCTTGTCGAGATCGCACGAGGTGAACATGCCGTTGGTCAGGATGTAGTGGTCCTCCGAGAGCCGCTCGATCTTCTCGCCGACGAAGTACATGTCGGGCTTGAGCGATCCGGTGGCGTTGAAGAACGTGCCGGTCTTCGAGTCGAGGTTGAAGACGATGTGGTCGCCGGTGAGCCTGGTCGGCCCCTGGTCGAGGATGACATGCCCCTCGGCGACGACGTCTTTCGTTTTCAGGTTCACCGTGACCTTGTCGGCGTGGATGACGATGTCCTGGTACTTGATGACGACCTCTTTTTCCAGGATCAG
>DATLWH010000303.1:0-2263 GCA_035576505.1 Thermoanaerobaculia bacterium
GTCGTATGCCGAAAACATGAAGCGCGATCTGAAGCGCAACCGGCGTCGTTCCAGAACGGCCCCGGCCCCGGCGCCGCAGACCACCCAGTAGCAGTACGCGTTTAGTAGAAACCCGTACGGCCGCGTGGAGGCGCGGCCGTACGCAACAACTGACCCCCTAACCGCTAAGAAAGGAGTTTCGTGTCATGCGAAACAACAATCGATCAACCTGTACCGCCATCCCGCTGCACATCCTGCAGCACGTGGCCAAGCATGGAGACGACGACGCCCGTGCCACGGTGAAGGAAACACTCATCCACACCGCTCGCCTCGCCGAAGATCGCGACCATGCATTTCTCGATACCCCAAACGGCGTGAAGGCCGCTCCAGGCGAGCGACGCCGGGTCTACGACGCGCAGCAAAAGCGCTCGCTGCCCGGCAAGCTGGTCATGGACGGCCGTAGCGTCACCAGCAAAGACATCGAGGCCCTGGAAGCGTTCGACGGCTCCGGCGCCGTCCGTGATTTCTACGCCAACGCCTTCCAGCGCGACTCCATCGATGGCAAAGGCATGGCCCTCGTCTCGACGATCCACTACGGCAAGAAGTTCGACAACGCCATGTGGGACGGCAGGCAGATGGTCTACGGCGACGGCGACGGGAAGCTCTTCAACCGCTTCACCATCGCTCTCGACGTGATCGGCCATGAAGAGACCCACGGCGTGACGCAGCACACCGCGGCACTCCAGTATCACGATCAGCCCGGCGCTCTCAACGAGCACATCTCCGATGCGTTCGGGATCATGATCAAGCAGTACACCCTGGGCCAGACGGCGACGCAGTCGGACTGGCTGATCGGCAAGGGCCTCTTCGGCCCGAACGTCCACGGCTAGGCCATCCGCTCCATGAAAGCGCCTGGCACCGCCTACGACGATCCGGTCTTGGGACGCGATCCACAACCCGCGCACATGCGCGACTACGTCGTAACAACAGATGACAACGGGGGCGTGCACATCAACTCGGGGATCCCGAATCACGCCCTCTACCTCACCTCCACAGCCATCGGCGGAGAGCCCTGGATGAGGACCGGCCGCATCTGGTACCGCGCCCTGACGCAGAAACTTTTCGCGCAGGCCGGCTTCCTCGATTTCGCGGCGGCCACCGTCAGCGCTGCCGGGGAGCTTTTCGGATCAGGCAGCTCGGTGCAAAGCATCATTGCCGACGCCTGGTCGGCAGTCGGACTGCCTGTGCCCGCACAGGCAAAGAAGTCGGCGGCGCCGAGAGCGCTGCCATCCAATCGCACCAAGTGGCGCAGCCGGCCACTGGCGCGGCGCAAGGCGTAAGTCGTTTCTCTTCCAACCCAACACGAACCCGCGCGGGGCGTGGCCACACGCCCCGCGCTTTACCCGAAAGGAAAGGAAAAACCATGAGCACAGGACTACAACACCATTACGACTTCTCCTTCGAGAGGATCAACGCCCACATCCGCCGGATCGACATCCCGGCGCTGATCACGGCCACCGCCGTTGAGTCGCAGCCCGATCGCGGGAAGCGCCTCATCGCCGCCTACGCCGCGATCCGCCCGATCCTGGTGGCCCTGGGCGCGGTCCTGATGATCCCGGCCAACTGGCGCACCGCGCTGCGCATCTTCACCGCCACGCTCGACGAAGCCACCGTGGCCTTCAAGGCAGGGAAGGACCTTGCCACCACCGGCGGCGGGCCGGCTGCCGGAGCGCCTGCCGAAGCGCCTTCCGGATCGAACGTCGATATGGAACCGAAGCTCCCCGTGGGCTGAGAAAGGAGAAGCGATGAAAACCACCGAAGTCGTCGTCATCCAATCCATCCGCACGAGCAGCTTCACCACGCGGGACAAGGCCCTTCGTTGCACGCAGACCACGGTCCGCGAACTGATCTACGTCTGCCCGCCACGCAAGCGCCGCCGTCCTCGGAAGTAACCCCCAAGCAGTAAAGCCGGGGCCCGCACCCGCGGGCCCCGGCATTTCGCAAAGGAAAGGAACATCATGAACACGAACGATGAGCCCACCCCCTCCTTCGAGAGCATCGACGCCCACATCTACAAGGTCCCCTGGCCGGACGTGCTGGCCCTGAACATCGTCGACAACCCATCCGACCGCCTGCCGTTTCTGATCGCCATCTTCGGCCTGACCCGCCCCATGCTGCTGGCCATGACCAACAACCCGATGATCCCCGAGACCTGGCAGGCGGCGATCGACCTGCTGCTGGTGACGCTGGATGTGGTGACGGGGGAGGGTGGGGGTGGGGAGAT
>DATLWH010000304.1:0-2141 GCA_035576505.1 Thermoanaerobaculia bacterium
TCGAGGAGTTGAAGGACGCCATCCGTTTCGGAGCGGAAGGGATCGGTCTGTATCGCTCCGAGTTCCTCTACATCTCGAAGAGTCCGTTGCTGCCGAACGAGGAGGAGCATTTCCAGCTCTACAAAGCACTGGCCGAGGCGACGGCACCTCGCTGGTGCGTGATCCGGACCTTCGACCTCGGCGGGCGCAAGCTGGCCAAGGAAGTCATCGGCAGCAAGGAGAACAATCCGGTTCTCGGGCTGCGCGGTCTGCGCCTCTGCATGAAGCATCGCGAGATGTTCCGCACGCAGCTTCGGGCGCTCCTCCGCGCCTCGGCCTTTGGCAGGATCAAGATCATGTTTCCCGTCGTGACCAGCGTGCAGGAGCTGCGTCAGGTGAAGACGCTCGTCCGCGAGCTGCGCGCGGATCTCGACGCCGAGGGGATCGCGCACAATCCAGACCTTCCGATCGGAATCATGATCGAGGTGCCCTCCGCGGCGATCATCGCCGACATCCTGGCCACCGAATCCGACTTCTTTGCCATCGGGACGAACGATCTCATTCAATACTCGCTGGCCATCGATCGTTCGAATGAGAACGTCAGCTATCTCTACGAGCCGCTCCATCCGGCATTGCTGCGTCTCCTGAAGTTCATCATCGACGCGGGGCACAAGGCCGGGATCCCGGTGTCGCTCTGCGGCGAGATGGCCGCCGATCCGCTGTTCGCGATCGTGCTGATCGGCCTCGGGCTGGAGATCTTCTCGATGAATCCGTCGTCCGTTCCGGTCATCAAGAACATCATTCGCTCGGTGCGCTACAAAGACTGCCGCCGCATTGCCGAGGTGGCTCTGACGAAGAAAACGGCGCAGGAGATCGAAGAGTTCATCATCGAGAGCGTGGCCATGCGCTTCCCCGAGGGACTGGTCAACAAGCCGCAATGAGCGACGACCGGCTCTTCGCAACTCTGCCGATCAAGCGCGTGCCGAAGCCGTGGGGCTACGAGTTGATCTTCGCCAGGACGGACCGGTACGTCGGCAAGATCCTGCACATCAATCGCGGCGAGAGCCTCAGCCTGCAGTACCACGAAATCAAAGAGGAGACGCTCTTTGTTGTGGCCGGGGAGCTGAAGCTGACGATCGAAGTCGACGGCGACCGCAGGGAGTTGCCGTTGCGGACAGGTGAAGCGTTTCACATCGCACCGCGGATGATTCATCGGATGGAAGCGATCGAAGACACGGATGTCGCCGAGGTTTCGACCCCGGAGCTCGACGATGTGGTCCGGCTCGACGATCGATACGGCCGTACCGGTACCAGTGCCCCATGAGACTGTCCATCGCCATCGCCGTCCTTCTCGTTGCCACCACCGGCCTGGCCGATGACTCGCCGCTCGTAAAGGCGGCCAAGGCAAACGGCGGACCGAAGAAAAAGACCACGAAGAAGGTCATCACCAATGCCGACCTGGATAAATCGTCGGGCAAGAAGACGACACCGGCGCCCGCAGCGAAACCGGCCACACCTCCCGCGGCCGCACCGGCGGGATCGATCGCCGAGCAGGACAAATTGTTCCACGATCGCGCCGCGGCGAAGATACGCGGCGACGCGGCGCAGGCGAAGGTAAACGATCTCGAGAAGGAGCTCGATCGCATCGAGCAGGCGTATTACGCGGAGAACGATCCGAACTATCGCGACAAGAACATCGCCGAGCGCTTCGAGCAGACGAAAAAGCAGCTCGAGACAGCCAGGAAAGAGCTGGCGGATGCGAGGGCTGAACTGGAGAAACTGAAACCGGCAATCAAACCATGACCAAAACCTTCTTCATCGAAACGTGGGGCTGCCAGATGAACGATCTCGACAGCCAGCGCCTCTCCGGCAGCCTGAAGCTGCGCGGATACCGGCGTGTCGAGAGCGAAGGGGAGGCGGACCTCATTCTTCTCAACACCTGCTCGATCCGCGACAAGTCGGAGCAGAAGGTGTTTTCGCACCTCGGCCGGCTGCGTGAATTGAAGAGTGAACGGGAAGAGCTGAAGATCGGCGTCTGCGGCTGTGTGGCGCAGCAGGAAGGGGAGGCCATCCTCCACCGCGCGCCGTGGGTCGACTTCGTGATGGGGCCGGGCAACGTCGGCCATCTCGATCAGATCCTTTCCGGCGACCGCAAGGTGGCC
>DATLWH010000305.1:0-5240 GCA_035576505.1 Thermoanaerobaculia bacterium
TTACGTCGCCTACTTCAACGAGCTGGCCGGGCGGCATCCCGAATGGATCGTCGTCGACAGCGATCTCGATTGGGGGCAGGATCTGCCTGCCCTTCGCGACGCGGCCGCCGCGCACGGCATCGACCGGCTCTGGATCGCCTACTTCGGATCGACCGATCTCTCCCGATACCCGATCGCTCCCGCCATCCGCGTGCTTCCGCCCAGGACCAGGGTGAAAGGTTGGATCGCGATCAGCAAAACCTCGCTCAAGGGCGTATACGGACAGGCGGACGACTACGCGTGGCTCGATGAGCAGACGCCGGTACAGGAGATCGGACGGTCGATGATCCTCTACCACGTCGAGTGAATCACGTATTCAGTTAACATCCGCACCCTGAATGGCCGACCGCCGCACTGTTGTTTCGTTGACACCCGCCGAGCGCGAGCGTGCTCCCGGCGCGCCGCTGCGTCTCGCCGCGGAGCACCTCGTGAAGGTATACAAACGGCGCAAGGTCGTGCTCGACGTTTCCGTCGACATCAAGCAGGGAGAGATCGTCGGTCTCCTCGGGCCGAACGGGGCAGGGAAGACGACCACCTTCTACATGATCGTCGGCCTGGTGCGGCCCGACGGCGGACGGGTCACGCTCGGCGAAGACGACATCACATCGCTTCCGATGTACCTTCGGGCCCAGCGCGGCATCAGCTATCTGCCGCAGGAGGCGTCGGTCTTCCGCAAGCTCACCGTCGAAGAGAATCTGCTGGCGGTTTTCGAGACGATGGATCTGCCGCTCGCGGAGCGGAAGGCCCGCACGCGGATGCTGCTCGAGGAGTTCGGCATCACGCACATCGCGCGGAACCGCGCCTTTTCACTTTCGGGAGGAGAACGGCGTCGGGTGGAGATCGCGCGAAGCCTCGCCATCAACCCGGCATTCATCTTTCTAGATGAGCCGTTTGCAGGAATCGATCCAATTGCTGTATTCGAGATCCAACGAATCGTTTCACAACTCCGCTCGCGCGGCATCGGGATTCTCATCACCGATCACAACGTGCGAGAAACACTGAAGATAACCGACCGCGCCTATATCATCAAAGAGGGTGAGATATTCCGGCAGGGGCCTCCTGAGACTCTTTCGGCAGATGCAGAGGTTCGACGAATTTACCTGGGTGAGTCGTTCAACCTTTACTGACGAAGGCTGCTTCACGAAGACGTAGTAACCTGCTGCTCCGATTCCATGGCACTAGAACAGAAACTACATCTCAAGCTCTCGCAGAAGCTCATCATGACGCCGTCGCTGCAGCAGGCGATCAAGCTGCTGCAGTTATCGAAACTCGAGCTCCAGGAAGTCCTCAACCAGGAGTTGCTCGAGAACCCGCTCCTGGAGGAGTCAGCCGAGGAAGCGAAGCAGGAAGACGCGGAGGCGGAAGCGCAGGAAAAGACACAGACCGAAGAAGAAGCGAAAGCGGCCGAGCCCCCGAAAACGGAAGAGAAAGACTCCTTCGACGAGATCGACTACGACGCCTACTTCCAGGACTACATCGAGTACGGCTACAACCCGCGGATGGGGGAGGAGCACGAGGAGTTCCCGATCGAGAACACCCTCACGCGCCCGCCCAACCTGACCGACCATCTGGCCTGGCAGCTCGGGATGAGCGACGCCTCACCCACGGTCAAGGAGATCGGGGCCTTCATCATCGGCAACATCGACGAAGACGGCTACCTGCGCGCCACGACCGAAGAGATCGTCGCCGCCGGGCCGTACGATCCGGCCGACGTCGACAAAGCCATCGAAGCCATCCAGTCGCTCGACCCCATCGGCGTCGGCGCGCGCGATCTGCGCGAGTGCCTCCTGCTCCAGCTCGAGTTTCTGGAAGTCGACAACCCCATGGTCGAGTCGATCGTCCGCGACCATTGGGACCTGTTCATGCAGCGCCACTTCGCCCAGATCGCCAAGGCTCTCGGCGTGGACATGAAGACGCTCGAAGGCGTCGTCGAGATCATCAAGCATCTCGACCCCAAGCCCGGCCGCAAGTACTCGAACGAGCGCGCCATCTACGTCGAGCCCGACGTCTACATCCAGAAAGTCGGCGACGAGTACGTCATCGTCCTCAACGAAGACGGCATGCCCAAGCTGCGCATCAACGGCAGCTACCGCAACATGCTCAACTCGATGGACTCCAAGTCCGACGGCGAGACGGTCAACTACATCAAAGACAAGATCCGCTCGGCGGTATGGCTCATCAAGTCGCTCGACCAGCGGCAACGCACGATCTACAAAGTGGCCGAGTCGATCGTGAAACACCAGCGCGAGTTCCTGGAGAAGGGGATCGACTACCTCCGTCCTCTCGTCCTCCGCGACGTGGCCGACGACATCCAGATGCACGAGTCCACCGTCTCGCGCGTCGTGTCGAACAAGTACATGCACACGCCGCGCGGCCTGTTCCTGATGAAGTACTTCTTCCACAGCGGCATCGACTCCGACACCGGCGAGGACATCTCCAGCCTGACGGTCAAGAAGAAGATTCAGGGCTTCATCGACGGCGAGGATCCAAGAAAACCGCTCTCCGATTCCAAGATCATGAAGATCCTCAACGACGAGGGCATCAACATCGCCCGCCGCACGGTTGCCAAATACCGCGATGAGCTGAACATTCCTTCGTCAACCGACCGCAAACAGATCTTCTGACCGCAATTTTGAAGTCACGCCTGCCCCAGGGGATAGGATAGCGAGCATGGCCACGACAATCACCGGACGCCACTACGAAGTCACCGACAAGATCCGCGACCTCATCAACCGCAAGCTCGACAAGATCCTGGAGAAACTCTTCTCCAAGGTGATCGAAGTCCGCGTCGTCCTGCAGGTTCAGAAATACCGCAACATCTGCGAGATCCACGTCACCGGCAAAGAACACGTCGTCAAAGCCGTGCAGGAGTCCGACGAGTCGATGCAGGACGCCATCAACCTGGCTCTCGATCACGTCAAGCGCCAGGCCCAGAAGAATCGAAGCACGATCCGCGATCACCACCGCAAAGACGGCAGCCTGAACAAGAGCACGGCCGGGATGGTGACGGAGTGGTCGGTGCAGGTGCTCGATCCCGAACGCCTGCGCAAGCCCGGACCGAAGCGCCAGGCCCGCATCATCAAGACCAACAGTCTGCCCATCCTGCCCATGACGATCGAAGACGCCGCCGAATCGCTCGACGGGTCGAAGAACGAGTTCATCGTCTTCCGCGATCTCGACACCGACCGCATCTCCGTGATGTACAAGCGCCGTGACAACAACCTCGGGTTGATTGCACCCGAGATCTGATCCCCAGGAGCCCCTATGAAACCGATCGCTGCCGTCTTCACGCTTGCGCTTTGCGCGAGCGCCGTCTTCGCCGCCGGGTTGTCCGAGAAGTACAAGGATTTTCCCCGCTCGCCGCAAGGCTACTTCATGACCAGCGCCGAGCGCGCGCAATGGGCGGGAATCAGGACCGACGCGGAAGCCGAGCAGTTCGTGAGCGCGTTTCTCGCCAAACGCGGCGGCGAGGCCTTCGTCAAAGAGGTTGCCCAGAACGCGGCGCAGGCTGACAAATACCTCACCATCGGCAAGACGCCCGGCTCGCTGACCGTGCGAGGGAAGATGATGATCCTCCTCGGGCCGGCGGCTCCAACCTCGGTGACGAAGAGGAAGAAGGCAGGCGACTCCCACCTCTCCCCATACGCCACAGGGGCAGATTCCGGCCTGGGCAACAGCACGCCGAGCATGGCCGACATGCAGGCGGCATCGAACGATCCCGGCAACTCGACGTTCTTCCTCACGGAGTACACCTATTCGTATCCCGCCGCGGCGCTGCCGGCAGCGTACGGGAAGCCGCTCACCGTGAAGGTGGAGGTCGATCCGGGTACGGACCGCGATCGTTTTTCATCGTTCGGCGCGGACAAAGAGATGGACAAGCTCTACGAAATGGTGGCCCAGGCGAGCCTGGCCGCTCCGAAGAAGTAGAGCAGGCATCAACCTCACACCAACCCTCGTTGCGCGTACCATTGCGGCGTGGCAAACGATCTGGACGACTTCATTCAGACTACGGTCCGCTCTCTTCTGGGCGACGAGCTCGATGAGCTGGCCCTCAAGATCGTCGCCGGCGACGACGGGCTTGATCGCACCATCCTCCGGCCGCGCGTACAGAAACCAGGCCTGGCCTTTGCCGGCTACTACGAGTACATCAAGCCGTGGCGCGTGCAGATCATCGGCGCCTCGGAGACGAAGTATCTGGAGAGCCTCCCGGCACGCCTGCGCGAGAAACGGGTGCGCGATGTGGCTGCGCTCGACGTCTCCTGCTTCATCGTGACCAAAGGGATCACGCCGCTCGAGGAGCTCAAGCACGAGTGCGAGAAGCGTTCGGTGCCTCTCTTCTCGACGCCGGCGATGTCATCGACGTCGATCACGCGGACTACGTATTTCCTCGAGGAGACGATGGCACCGAAGATTACGATGCACTCGGGCCTGCTCGACGTCTACGGCATCGGCGTGCTCCTGCTCGGCGACAGCGGGATCGGAAAGAGCGAGTGCGCCCTCGATCTGATCTACCGCGGCCATCGCCTCATCGCCGATGACATGGTCATCATCAAACGCCATCCGAACGACGTTCTCCTCGGCTATTCGAACGATCTGCTGCGCCATCACATGGAGCTGCGCGGCATCGGCATCATCGACATCAAAGACCTCTTCGGCGTGGCCTCCACGCGAGATGTGAAACCGATCGATCTGGTGGTGCGGCTGGAGAAGTGGGTCGAGGGAACTGAGTACGACCGCCTCGGCATCACCGGCGAGACCTTCGAGCTCCTCAGCGTCTCCAAGCCCTACGTCCGCCTGCCGGTGGCTTCGGGACGAAACCTGGCCCTGCTGGTCGAGATCGCCGCGCGCAATCACCTCATGAAGCTGCAGGGCTACGACTCCGCCCGCGCCTTCCTCGGCCGCATCGACGCCCAAATCGCCCGGCAGGGGAGCGCCACCATCGAGGCCCACGCCCAGTCCAACCCCGAGGAGAAGGCCAGCTCCGAGCTGCGCAGCATGAGCACGAAGATGCGCTTCCAGGCGGACGTGATCGAGCGGACGCGAAGACAGAGGTAGCTCGTCCTTCAAAGTCAAAAGATGTTTCACGCGGAGACGCGGAGCACACGGAGAAAGGCCCCGCGCTCTCCGCGTCTCCGTGTGAAACGTCTTGTTTGTCAATTAGTTACGATAAGTAGAATTCGACCCGTCAGGCTCAGATCGCG
>DATLWH010000306.1:0-5275 GCA_035576505.1 Thermoanaerobaculia bacterium
GCGCATCTCGTCGCGCTCGAGCGGGTGCGCACACGTCTCGCCACCGATCTTCACGACGACCTCGGATCGAGTCTCTCCCGCATCTCCATCCTCAGCGAAGTGGCCAAGGGAAAGCTCGGCAGCGCCGATCCCGCGCCGGTCCTCGACGAGATCGCCGGCAGCGCCCGCTCCCTGGTCGACGCGCTCGGCGACAGCATCTGGTCGATCGATCCCCGCCGCGACGATGTACAGAGCGTTCTGCTCCGGGCGCGGAACTTCGCGGCCGCGGTCTTCGAGTCCCAGTCGATCTCGATGGACCTCCACGTCTCGCCCGAAGTGGCCGCACTGTCATTTCGTCCGGAACAGCGTCGCGAGACCTACCTGATTCTCAAGGAGGCGTTGAACAACGCCGCAAAGCACGCCGGCGCGCGCCACGTCTCCATCGAAGCAACGGCCGACGACCGCTGGCTCCGGATCGCCGTGAGGGACGACGGAAAAGGTTTCGTTGACGGCAACGGCGGCGGGGGTGAAAACGGCGGACACGGCGTGCCGAACATGACCGGCCGTGCGCGCCGGGCCGGCGGGACGCTGGAGATCAAAGGAGAGCCGGGCGGCGGAACGTGCGTCAGCGTCACCGTCCCGCTGCGGCAGCATGACCATGCTATGCAGCGGAATGAGCCCGCGTGATACTTAGGCGGAAATGGCGATGACGACCGTTGCGATCGTCGAGGACGATGAACGCGTGCGCGAGGCCGTATGCCAGATCATCGATGGCGATCCCGAGTTCCGCTGCCGCGGCGCCTACCCCTCGGCCGAGCACGCGTTGCGCGCGCTCGGCGGCATGCCCGCCGACATCCTGCTGCTCGATATTCACCTCCCCGGCATGGACGGCTCGGACGCTGTACGGCTTCTGCACGAGCGATTCCCAGCCGTGCGGATCGTGATGTTCACGGTCTTCGGCGACGACCGTCGCATCTTCAAATCGCTGTGCAACGGCGCAAGCGGATATGTCCTGAAGACGACCACTCCGCCGAAGCTTGTCCAGGCCCTGCGCGACGCGCGCGACGGCGGCGTGCCGATGTCCTCCGAGATTGCCAACAAAGTGGTCGAGCTGTTTCGCAGAATACGGCCCCGCGATCTCGTCGATGAGCCGATGACGCCCACCGAGGTGCGTCTTCTGATGTTTCTTTCCGAAGGCGAAACCTATGAAGGGGCGGCCCGACGTATGGAAATCTCGATCAATACCGTACGCGATCACGTGCGCTCGATCTACGAGAAGCTCCACGTCCACTCGAAATCAGCCGCCGTTTCCAAGGCGCTCCGCGCCGGCATCATCTAGCCAGCACGGCCGGCAGCGTTGCGTGCCCGAGGCTCGGCCTCTCTACTGCGCAGGCTCCTGCCGCCGCATGTTCATGCTATGCAGCGCCGCCCGCGCGCGCTGTATCTATACGGCATGCATAAGCTCGCTGCCGTTTTCGCGCTCCTGTTCGTCATCCTCGGGCCGCCTGCCTTTGCCGCCACGATTACCGTCACGACGACCAGCGACGACCTCACCCCAAACGACGGAAGCGTTTCCTTGCGCGAAGCCATCACGGCAATCAATGCGGGCGCGACCGGGGATCCTGACATTCTGGCTCAGAGTCCGGGCACGTTCGGGACGAACGACAAGATTCTCTTCAACATCCCCGGCGCCGGTCTTCATACAATCGCGCCGGCTACCAACCTTCCGACGATCACCCAAGCCGTTCTCATCGACGGCTACTCGCAGGGGGGAGCGAGCGCGAACACGCTGGCTATTGGCGACAACGCCATTCTGCTGATCGAGCTCACAGGTTCCGGCGTCTCCGGCGGCACGGGCCTCAACTTCAGCAACGCGGTCACGGGCGGAGAGGTGCGTGGGTTGCTGATGACGCTGTGGAGCTTCAATGCCATCCTGCTCAATGGCGCCAGCAACATGGTCATCGACGGCAACTTCCTCGGCACGAACGCTGCGGGCAGCGCATTTTCCCCTTTTACCACGACGAACAATTTTGGACTCTTCGTCGCGGGCGCCGCCGTCGGCAACACCATCGGGGGCGCCACTGCGGCCGCGCGTAACCTCATCTCCGGCAATATCGGCGGCATCGCCATCGGCAACGTCGGCACGACGAACAACCTCATTCAAAACAACTATATCGGGACCAATGCCGCCGGTACGTTCGCCCTGCCAAACTACCAGGGGATCTCGTTCGACTCTGCCGACGCCAATACCGTCCGCGGCAATGTCATCTCCGGTAATTCCGCCAATCCCGTATCGTCGGCGGCCATTGAAATCGACAACCTGTCGAACCATATCCTCGTCGTCGGCAACAAGATTGGCACGAACGCCGCCGGCACGGCAGCCATCCCGAACCTCTACGGAATCATCATCACCGACGGCTTCTCCGGCGGTTCGACCTCGAACACCATCGGCACTGCCGCGGAACCAAACATCATCGCCTTCAATACGAAGGCGGGCGTGGCACTGACGGCACTCGCCTCGGGAACGTCCCGCCTGAACTCAATCCGCTACAACTCCATCTTCAGCAACGGTGCCCTCGGCATCGACCTCGGCAACGATGGCATCACGCCCAACGACCCTGGCGACGGAGATACCGGCCTGTTCAACGACCTGCAGAATTACCCCGTGCTCACGTCCGCGCAGTTCAGCGGTGGCACGATCACCATCGCCGGCACGTTGAACAGCTTGCCCTCGGGCAGCTACAACGTGCAATTCTTCCAGAGCCCGGCCTGTGACCCATCGGGCGCGGGCGAAGGAAAAACGTTCCTCGGCGAGGCCACGGTCAACACGGACGTCTCCGGCAATGGCACGTTCAACGCTTCCTTCCCTGGAAGTTCGACCGGAGTGATCACCGCCACGGCCACCGACTCGCTCGGCAACACCTCGGAGTTCTCGCTCTGCAGCGTCCTTGCCGCCCCCGGCGCCATTCCAACGATGTCGAACTGGATGCTCCTGTTGCTCGTCACACTCCTCGCCGGGCTCGCATTTGTGCGCCTGCGGTAGAGGAGCCGCTTCCATTTCAACTCTTTCCACGTCCTAAGCCTTTGAAAGGAGTGACGATGCGTTGGACCGCTCTGTTTCTCTCCCTGCTTTGTTGCGTCACTCTTGCCGCACAGCCGGCCACCGTGGGGGCCCAGATCACGGATAACAGTTCTACCAGCACACTCACTCAAACGGGCCCCGTAAGCTACGTGAACTTCACGAACTTCTTTGCGCCCGTGACCGGGACTGTAAACAAGGCCAGCGTGATCTGGTCCGGCACGTGTTCGGGAGCCTTCAAAGTCGTGTTTCTTCGGAACAACAGCAGCACGATCGGGAACTTCCAGGTCGTGGCCACGCGCGGACCGTTCGATGCAGTGGCCGGGCGCAATGACGTGATTCTGACCCCTCCGGTGACGCTCAACCAGCGTGACTTGATCGGAGTTGTGCAACTCCGGGACCGGCCTCTCTGCGGCTCGGCTGGGCTCCAGGCCAACGTTGGCAACCTCGGCTTCAACCTGGTTACAACCGGTGACATCAGCATTGCCGGCGCGCTCGGATCTTTGTCGAACTACCAGTCCGGCTACTCCATCGGCGCCTTCGCCTACGACAGCGACCCGGTACTTGCGCGAGTTCTGCCCGCCGCCGGAGCCGTGCAAGGCTCGAGCGCGTTCTTCCGCACGGACCTGCAATTGATGAACACGACCGGATCGACCCTCACCGGAAGTCTCGTTTTTCACAAACAAGGGCAGTCTGCCAGCGCGGGCGATCCGTCGCTCGCCTTCACTCTGCAGCCCAGTCAGTCGAAATCGTACGCGGATGTCATCACGGCCATGGGCACCAGCGGCCTCGGGTCGCTTGATATCGTCACGAATGGCGGAACCGCGCCGATCGCCACCGCGCGTGTCTTCAGCGACGGTGGCAGCGCAGGCACGACGGGCTTCTCGGAGGAAGGCCTGTTACCGAACCTGGCCCTGACGAACCTCACTCGGGGAGTTCTGCTGATTCCCTCCGATCTGACGAATTTCCGGATGAACATCGGCGTGAGAACCCTCGACGCCGGAGCAATCCTCAACATCTCCATGTTCAGCGCCGGCGGAATCCTTCGAGCCACGCGCACCGGCGTGACCTATCCGCCGAACTACTTCGTACAAGTGCCCGTTGCCGACTTCACCGGCGCATCGACGATCGAAGCAGGGGGCTGGATCCTCATCACCTCCACCTTCCCCAGCAACGCATTCGTCTACAGCTCCGTCATCGACAACCGGACATCCGATTCCACGTACCGCCTGGCGGAAATCAGGTAGCGAACGGACGGGGGTCAGGAGTCGGGAGTCGGGTGTCGGAGAGGAGACCTGCCCTCAACCTTCTCCGACCCCCGACCCCCGACTCCCGTAGTTTGCTACGCTGGCATCCGATGCCTTACGAGTTTCTGGCCGGCGAGACGATCCCGGAGGCGGTACGGAGAATCTATCTCGAACAGCTCGATCGGATCGGCGTGCACCTCTCCGAGGGCGACGTGCACGCCACCCGAAAGCGGATGAAGGAAACGCGCGCCCTTCTGCGGCTCGTCCGCGGCGCGCTCGGCGACGAGTTCGTCATCGAGAACGGATGGCTGCGCGATGCGCAGCACTCGCTCAACGGCGCGCGCGACGCCGAGGCGATGATCGAGACGCTGCAGAAACTGCGGAAGCGGACCGACGATCGCACGCTTCGGCTGGATATCTCGCGGGCCAAACGTTCCGTACGCGCGCGTGGCCGGCGGCTCGCTGTGCAATCGACGGTCGCCGAAGAACGTCTTGCGGCAGCGCGGGCGCGGGGCTCTCTCCGGCCCGACATCCCCGATCGCTTCTCGACGATCGGGGCGGGATTGGAACGAACCTATCGCGCCGGCCGCCGCGCCTTCCGGCGCGCGAGCGTCAGCCATCTACCCGCCGATCTTCACGCCCTTCGCGGGCCGGTCAAGGATCACTGGTATCAGGTGCGCCTTCTGCGCACCGCCGCGCCCGACCTTCTCGAGCCTTATGCGGCGGTCATCGAGCATCTCTCGGAGCTCCTCGGCGAACATCACGACCTGACGCTGTTGTTTGATTCTCTGCATCGGGAGCGTTTCGCCAACCTTCTCGAACTGGCTGAACGCCGGCGCGCAGAGCTGGAGAGCAGGGCCCTCGCCCTGGCCGAGCTCGTGTTCGCGGAGGAGCCGCAAGCATGGCGGAATCGGATGCGCGCGTACTGGCGTCTGCGGCCGGTTCGCCCGAAGGCTGATTCAGAGAGTGA
>DATLWH010000307.1:0-14209 GCA_035576505.1 Thermoanaerobaculia bacterium
CTCCCACCCCCCACACCCCACTCCCCACACCCCGTCATAAGATGCGCGGCCATGTTCCGAACCATCTGGGCCGTGATCGTGGCCATCGTGGTGACGATTCCGCTGGCGACGACGGTGATGATCATCGCTCTCTTGTCATCGTCCTCGCCATGGATCGATCCGGTGATCCGTCTCTGGGCTCGGCTGATCCTCTGGGGCGCAGGCATCCGGATTCAAGGCGACGGGATCGAGCGGATCGATCGGTCCAGGCGTTACATCCTGATCGCCAATCATCACTCCTATTTCGACATCCCCTGCATCTTCGCGGCGATTCCGCAGCCGATCCGCTTCATGGCCAAGAAGAGTCTCTTCAGCATTCCGATCTTCGGGTGGGCCATCGGCCGGGCCGGATTCATCCCCATCGACCGGAAGAACCGGCGCACGGCGGTCAAGTCGTTCGACCTGGCCGTCAGTCGGATCCGCAAAGGAAACACCATCGTCATCTTCCCCGAGGAAGGGCGCTCGCGGGAGCTGGCCATGCGCCCCTTTCAACGCGGCGCATTCCTCCTGGCCATCCGTTCGGAGCTGCCGATCCTGCCGCTGGCGATCGACGGGACCTATGAAGTCTTCCGCGTCGGCGCGCGGCGGATCACGCCGGGAGTGGTGACGATTCGAGTGGGGACGCCGATCGAGACGGTGGGAGTGGGCGTGCGGTCGAAGGACACCCTGCTCGAGCAGTCGCGGGCGCAGATCGAGGCGTTGCTCACGCCCCCCGGATCGCCCCCGCCACCACCCGCTGATCCACATCGCTCAGCGTCCGCACCTCGATCGTGAAGCGATCGTCGACGATGCGGCCGACGATCGGCGGATCGTGCCGCAGGAAGCGCGTCGCGAGCTGGCTGGCATCGCCGGGGACTTCGATGGCGATCGAGGGGATTGTTTCCGTTGGCGTGGTGCCGCCGCCGAGGGCACAGTCGCTGTCGACGATGCGGCAGCCGGTTCCTCGCACCACCTCGGAAGCACGTTCGGCCATCTCGTCGAGCGACATCGCCAGCATCCGGTAGATGGTGATCTCCGTCTCGTGATGCCCTGTGGCGAAGGCGCGAAGAGTCTCGGCGATGACAGCGTACGACTCTTTGCCGGTGCGCAGCGCACGCATCAAAGGGTGCTTCCGGCAACGGTTGATGATGGTTGCCTTGCCGATGATCAGACCACCCTGCGTCGCGCCGATCAGCTTGTCGGTCGAACAGGCCACGGCGTCGACCCCGCCGGCGATCAGCTCCTGGATCGTCGGCGCGGAACTGAAGCCGTAGGGGGCGAGATCGACCACGCGCCCGCTTCCCTCGTCGTACAACAGTGGCAGTCCGCGAGCGTGTGCCACGGCGACCAGCTCGTCGATCGACGGCGACTCGGTGAAGCCGACGATCTCGAAATTCGAGCGGTGCACGCGCAGGATCGCCGCCGAGGCGTCGGAGACCGCGGCTTCGTAATCGGCGGCGCGCGTCCGGTTCGTCGTCCCCACCTCGCGAAGGCGCGCGCCTCCCTGCTGGATGACATCGGGCACGCGGAACGAGCCGCCGATCTCGACCAGCTCGCCGCGGGAGACGATCACTTCCCGTCCCCCGGCCACGGCGGCCAGCAAAAGCAACGTGCCGGCGGCGTTGTTGTTGGTCAGGATGGCCGCTTCGCAGCCGAAGAGCGTGCGGCAGATCTCGCTCAGATGCTCGTCGCGGCGGCCGCGCGTCCCTTCGCCGAGGTCGAACTCGAGGTTGGAGTAGCCGGTGGTGATCGCCGCCGCGCGCGACCAGACGGCAGGATCGATGGGCGACCGCCCCAGGTTCGTGTGGATGATGACGCCGCTTCCGTTGACCACCCGGCGCAGCGTCGAAGCGGTGGAGGCGGTGAGTTGCTGCCGGGCGTCATCGACGGCGGCGCTCTCGTCGAATGGCGCGCGGTCGCGCCGGATCCTGTCGAGGTGGACGACCACCGCATCTTTGACCCGTTCGCGACCGAATTCGGAGATCACGGCAGCCAGCGCCTCGCTGGAGAGGATCCGCTCGACGGAGGGGATACTCCGGAGCGCGGAATCTCCCGAGACAGACCCCGATTTAGCCATGGAGCGGTATTGTAGCTGGGGGCGGGAGTCGGGGGTCGGGGGTCGGAGCTGGAGATGGCAAGAGCTTGCGTTGCCTTTCTCCGACTCCCGACCCCCGACCCCCGACTCCCTCGGAATCGCATTGATCAAACAAGACGACGAGCTCGACAAGCTGGAAGAAGACATCCGGAAGCTGAAGAACAGGTACGACCAGTTCTTCAGCGGCTTCCAGAAGCTACCGCCTCTGCACGAGCGGCGGGTGCTGGAGGTCTACATCCACGAGCTGGGCAAGCAGAAGATGCGCGACAACACCCGCCGCTTCCGCTACGGTCAGCTCCTGACGCGCTACAACCAGCTTCGTGAGATGTGGGGGCGAAAGATGCGGGAACGCGAGGAGGGTCCTCTCGACTTCCGGCGCCGCTCGGCTGCGCTGAACCAGCCATCCCAACCCCCTCCGCCGCCTCCCCCCTTGGCGCTCGTAACCGCCCCCAGTGTAACGTCACCCCGGGCTGACCCGTATGTAAGGGTGACGCCGGGAACGAACGGCGATGAGATCAAACGGCTGTATGGCGATATCGAAAAGGAGAACCTCAAGCTCGGCAGGCTGCCGAGCATCACCATCGACCAGTTGAAAGCGATGGTGCAGAAGCAGAGTGACTTCGTACGCGAGAAATATCATGTCGCCGCCGTCGCCTTCCGCGTGGACGTCGTCGATGGCAAAGTAAAACTGAAAGCGAAACCAATCCAGGACTGATGATGAAACGACTCCTACTCATAGCCGCATTGCTGGCGCTGGCCGCCTGTTCCTCAACCCGCAATCACGACCAGAACCCCTACGACCATCCCTTCTACGGGCGCTACCTGAACACCGGCGCGCCGATCGATGCCCAGATCAGCGGCACCATGAAGGATCTGCAGGTCAGCCCGCGCTCGGCGACCTTGCACAACACGCTGGGGCAGCAGCTCCTCCAGAAGGGCTTTCCGAAGGATGCGGAGACGGAGTTCGAGCGCGCGGTCAACTCCGACGCGCACTTCTACCCCGCCTGGTACAACCTCGGCCTGGTGCGCATGTCGCGCGGCGATTGGGTCGGGGCGCACTTCGCCTTCGGCCGGACCGTTCACTACAAGCCGGGCCATTCGGCGGCGCTCTTCCAGCTGGGCCTGATGGAGGAGAAACTCCACCATCAGCGCGCCGCCATCGACTACTACGCGAAAGCGCTCCAGATCAATCGCTCGCTGCTCGACGTGAGGGTGAATCCGCGCATTCTCGACAGCCAGCTGATCGGCTACGCCCTCCTGAAGGCCTACCCGAACGAACATGCCCGCGAGAGCATGTCGTTCCAACCGACACCTCCCGGCTACATCCAGCAGGGCCTCGAGGCGCCGTCGCTGCAGCCCACCGCGCAGCAGATCGTGACCCCCTCGCTACCCATTACCAATCCCTCGCAACAGCAGCAACCGCCAATGCCTGGGGTACCGCCACAACCGGCGCCGCAGCCGGCCAAGCCGCCGCAGTAGCGGGGTAGCGCGGTCTCGCGGAGCCCAGTACTGTCGTCCTGAAGGCTGCCGCAGCCGCGGTCCGATTTGTGGTGCTTGCTCGGATCGAGTCCCGCGGCGGAGGACGCCGAAGGACCCCCCCCCACTACAGGCCGGAAGGGTGGGGGAGTTTTACGCGCTGGGCATCTGGGATAACGCTGCGGGGCCGATCGCCGAAATCCACCGCCCACCCCGTGTTGCAGGCGGGGGTCCTTCGGCGTCCTCCGCCGCGGGAATCAGATTGGAGCGAACACCACAATTCGTACCGCGACTCCGGCAGGCTCAGCATGACAGGTTGGATGACAGGTGGATGACAGGTTTGGGATGAGAGGTAAACGCTCACCGCCAGAGTGTTCGAGTAGTTCAGAACCCTTGCAACCGCGCAACCTCGCGACCGCACACGCACCCCGCTACGCCATACTTACCCCATGACGCTCGCGCGCGGCGCGCACCTCGGGCCATACGAAATCGAGGAGATGATCGGCCGCGGAGGAATGGGCGAGGTCTATCGCGCCACCGATACGCGCCTCGGCCGGGAAGTGGCCGTCAAAGTCCTTTCCTCACATCTCGCCGAGGATCCGGCCTCGCTGGCGCGCTTCCGGCGTGAGGCGCGCGCCGTGGCCGCGCTGTCGCACCCGAACATCGTGGCCGTTTTCGACGTCGGCAGCGAAGCCGGCACGCAGTTCGTCGTCACCGAACTGCTGGAAGGCGAGACCTTGCGCTCCCGGCTCGCCGCGGCGCCGCTTCCCATCGGCGAGACGCTGCGGATCGCCGCCGCCATCGCCGACGGTCTGGCCGCCGCACACGCAAAAGGCATCATCCACCGCGACCTGAAACCGGAAAACATCTTCCTCACAAGGAACGTAGGTCGGACTCTCCAGTCCGACCCCGCGGCGGGCGTCAAGATCCTCGACTTCGGACTGGCCAGCATGCAACCGCTTGGCGGCGCGCCGTTCGATTCCGTCGCGCAGACCGCCAACCTCACCGAGCCCGGCCTGCTCATGGGGACGATCGGCTACACCTCCCCCGAGCAACTCGCCGCAAAACCTCTCACGCCGGCGACCGACATCTTCTCCTTCGGCTGCGTGCTGTTCGAGATGCTCCAGGGTCAGATGCCGTTCAAGCGCGACAGCAACATGGAGGTGATCACCTCCGTCCTGCGCGACGCGCCGTTCAGCCGGGAGGCCGCCAAGCGGTTGCCGCCTGCGACGCGCAACTTCATCGAACGCTGCCTGGAGAAAAGTCCTGACAAGCGGTTCCAGAACGGCGCTGAGGCTGCCGCGGCGGTGCGCGAATTGAAAGAAGACGATTCCTCCTGGAGCGTCGCTCTCCCGGATCCCACGCTGTCGCGGTGGCGGGTAAAGCGACTGTTCCTTGGGTGGTTCATCGTTGGCATCGCGTTGACTGGGATCGTCACCTCCCTGGTCAGAGGTCGTTTTGAGGTCATCGACGATGGCTACGACCTTCGTGCCTCGGATGTCACCGGCGACGCCGAAACGCGGCGGCTGGTGGGGCTGGCGCTGCACGCCGACAGTGCCGGCGATCGCTCGGAAGCGATGCAACTGCTGACCGAAGCGGTTCGGCACGAGCCTGGCCCGCCGCTGCCCGCCGCGTTCCTCGCTTCGTTCACGTATTACAGCGGCGACCGGAAGGAAGGGCTGCGCTGGTCAGCGGAGGTCAAGCGCCGCATCGGCATGTCAGCCTCGGCGTACGAAGCGCTGCTTTGCCGTTACCTCATGCCCGAGAACGGCGTGGCTACGGAGATGGCACTCTCGTCATCCCTCTTGGAACTGCGTCCGCGCGCGTGGCGGCTGCGGCTGGCGCTTGCGCACCTTCATCTCAGCCGGCGCGAAGAGCGCGCGGCGCTCGCGCAATTGATGCAGATCGACGTCGGCGCGCCGGACGACCGACGCCTGACCATCGTGCTTGCCGACCGCGCCTCGCTCGGCGACGTCGCCGGAGCCACGCGCGACCTCAAACGGAGCAAACTGGTCAGCCGCCCCGCGCTGTACGCCTACACGCAGGGGCGCATCGCCTGGAGTAGCGGGCACGCCGCCGAGGCACCACGACTGTTCGACGCCGCGGCGGAGAACGCAACGATCGGAAACTTCGGTCCGATCGCCATCGAATCGCGCACGCTCGCCGGCATCGCCCGCATCGGCATGAACGATCTCGACGAGGCGCAGGCGACGCTCGACCTGGCCGCGGTGAAAGCGCACGACGCCGGCCTGCCGGATTGGGAGCTGGAATCGTACGCGTTCGCCGCCTACGTGGCCGGCCGCCGAGGCGATGCCGACGGCCTGGCGCGACGGCTCCGGCAGGCCGTCAACATCGTCGAAGCCGGCACGACCGACTTCGCCGCTCTCCGTCTCTTTGCCGCACGCGAACGCATCAACGCTCCGTTCCGAGCCTCACCACCCACCGCCAGCGAGGAGAGCCCTGCCGTCACAACGCTGATCAAGGCCCGCGACGCCTGGTCGCAGAAGGATCCCGCAACGGCGTCGCGGCTATTGCAGCAGGCGCGTTCCGAGGGGATCGAGGCGACATGGTTCAGCGAAGAGGCGGCGCTCCTCGCCTACGACCTCGGCGGGCCGCCGCGGGTGTTCCGTGCCGATCCGCCGTATCCGAACCGCCTGCGCTTCATCGCCGTGTGGGAGTTGGGACGGCCGCGGCGGACGATGTGATGTACTGGGCTTCGTCGCAAACAACCGGCCGTCGCATCGACGACCGCAGGCCAGCTATCTGCCCAACACGACGTCTAGGCCAGTCAGAACAAGCTCGAGTTTCGTTCGTGACAGCTTGCCGACGCGCTCGACCAAAAGTGCCTTGTCCACAGCGATCACCTGAGAAGTGTTCGCTACGGAGTCTTTCGGCAGGTTCGTATTGTGCGATGCCAGCAGGACATTCCCGGGGGAGCCCGCCCACGTAGCATTTGTCGTGAGTGGTACGCACACGACGGTTGCGATACGGCTGCGGTTGAAGGCGTCACCCTGAATGACTACCACCGGCCTTCGCAAGCCTGGGCCGGACCCCACAGGCATCGGGAGATCAGCCCACCAGATCTCTCCCTGCGAGATCACCACTCCGTCTTCTCCAGGATTCGTCGGGCCGCAGCCGAGACAAATTCATCCTTTTGATCTCCAACCTGATCGCACACGCGGTTGATCGCCTCGGTCACCTCGTCGGGAGAGTGCCGGGCAACGTATTCTCTCAGCGCGGCGCTGAATACTTCGCTTCGCGATCGTTTTCCTCGGCGCGCAAGCCGCTCGACCTTCTCAAAGACGTCATCGGGAATGGAGACCGCCGTTTTCATACCAAGAGTATAACCTGGATGCGAAGGATTACCGGGGATGCGGTCGCCTCGGACCCGCAACCCGAGGAGCGCGGATAGTCTTTCCTGTCGGACTCAGGACGTCCGCAAACGACGTTGGCTGAGACCACCGTAACGTTAGCTGGGACTACCGTAACGTTGGCTGGGACCATCGTAACGTTGGCTGGGATCATCGTAACGTTGGCTCGGACCATCGTAACGTTGGCTGGGACCATCCTAACGTTGGCGCCGGCCATCGGAACGTTGATGAACGACCATCACATCGTTGTGGAGCGTTCATCGTAACGTTGATGAAGGACTATCACATCGTTGTTGAAGGGTCATCGTAACGTTGATGAAGGACCATCACATCGTTGTGGAAGGGTCATCGTAACGTTGATGAACGACCATCACATCGTTGTGGAGCGGTCATCGTAACGTTGATGAACGACCATCACATCGTTGTGGAAGGGGCATCGTAACGTTGTGGTCGGATCATCGTAACGTTGGCAAGGGTCTTCGTAACGTTGTGGAAGAGTCAACGTAACGTTGTGGAAGGGTCAACGTAACGTTGCGGAGGGATCATCGTAACGTTGCGGACGGATCATCGTAACGTTGACAGGGAGCCATCGGAACGTTGATGACAGGCAACGGGAACGTTGAGGAGGCCTTCGATCACTTGCCGGACGCGTCATCCGCATCCGTGACCCGGGGCGACCTCGGCGGGTAGTTGACAAGCCGATCCTGATGCTCACGGTCTCTTTCCACGAGAAAGTCGCACAACGCGTTGATGTCATCACCGAAGCGCGTCGCAGGCTCACGTCGGATGGCGCGTATCTCGGCCACGATGGGATCGTCGTTGGTGTTCATGATGTCATCAGCTCCCCTGGGATACGCTGAGCTCGCGCTGTTTCATGGTTGTCCTGCCACACGCTTCACACACGACGCGCGAGGCTGTATTACACTTCATCGATCGATGGGCAGGAAGGAGGCGAAAATGGCACGAACCAGAGTCTCTCCGAAGTTTCAGGTAGTGATCCCGAAGGAAATTCGTGAACGGCACGGCCTGAAACCAGGGCAGGAAATGCAGGTGATCAGCAAAGGCAGCACGATCACGCTCGTTCCTGACCGCCCGCTCTCGGCCTTCCGCGGCATTCTGCGTGGGATGCCGACAACCGGGTACCGCGAAAAGAAAGATCGCACCTGATCGTCGTCGATTCCTCCGGATGGCTTGAGTTTCTGACGGATGGGCTGCAGCCGGTAGTGCGTGATCCACTTGCCACACCTGATATGCGAGATTCTGTTGACCCGAAACACTAGAGTCAATCATTTGACCGACAACGTTATCTCAAAACCCGTTGTCGGGGCGTGCTTAGCATAAGCAAACGCCATCACCACAAAGAAAACAGCCGTCCAGAAAAACGTATGTTCGACGAAGGTCCAGCTCCTGATCGTCAGCAAACGCGATTTGTATGGTCCGCCGAGCTGATCCCAGAAGCCGACACGGTTCGTGCTTTCCGGCATCGATGCAGCGACCACACCGGCTGCGAGGCCTGCGACAAGAATGGCGCTTACGGCAGCAATAATATAGATTCGAGGAAGATTCAGCGAACTCCCGATACTCGTGGACGCTGTTAGAAGGAGCGCTGCAATTGTTCCGTACACAGTGATGTGAAACTTAGTGTAATCAAATAGCAGCTTTACCTGTTCGAGATTGTTATCCAGCTGAGGCTGAGATGGTGTCAACGACGATTCCGGTAGTTTCCTCATCTGATCGCGCATGATTAGCTGATCGCGCACGATTAGCGTGATTACGAATACGATCAGCAGAACAGCAGTAGCGGCAACAACAGGATCGATGCGCATGCGATTAGTCCTCACCTACCTTCGAACGCATCAAGAAGATCGTCGGGTAGAGCATCATCAAAATCGTCGGGCACGATAAACTCGCCTGCCGCGAGACCAATCGGGCGCGCTCCAACCGCCGCCTTCAACGGGCGGATCTCCGCGACTGCACGATCATCGCGAAAAACGACGACAGTCTCGCCTTCCAGCACACGATCAAGGTACTCACCCGGGTGCTTTTCGACCTCGTCAACGGTAGCTTTCATCGTGTCGAGTCTAGCACAATCCATCAACCAGGCGCGGCGCCGGAGTCGCGCAACAATTGAGATCCAATTCATCGATAATCAAAGCGTAAGCTCCTTCGGAATGGGAAAAGGTTACGTGGTACCGCCTTGCAAAGCAAGGCGCTCAGGATCGAGCACATATTTCGGGCGCCGAATTCTCCCAATCTCTTCGCGCTTCCAGAAGGCGACCATCACCAATTCACGTCGGCGGCGGGAGCCTGTATACTGACTGATGTCAAGCATGTAGCCAGTAAAGAGTTTACCGGGCAGGTCGCGCACACTTGTGCGAGATTCTACGACGTGAACAAAACGAAGATCTACGAGCTCACTTACAAGAGCGTGACCCGTGGACTCCACATCCCGCTCCATGAGAAAACAGTTGACCTTATTATCGATGCAGAACTGCTGGATAACCTGAAGAGCACGTTCCAACTGTTCGCGCTCACCGATGGTGTCACGCTTCAACTCGTCTCGCTTGGCCGGGTCATGCTCGCCGGCAGCTACGTTGAGGTCTTCTGCGTTGATCTTTTCGCCGCGATAGGTCACGCCACGTTCTCGCGCTACATCTATAGCACGCCTGAATATCGTCAGAAAATCACGCGCTACCCCACCACTCGCCAGGACGAGCCGCTCCACGCCACCTTCGGCAAGCAGGTCAGTATGTTCTGAAAGACCTGCCTCATGTATGAGTTGGTTAAGAATCTCCAACAAGAATTTTCGGGCGAGCTCGTACTTCTCCAGAGTGATGTCAAGGTCAATATCGTCGCAGTCATCACCGAGTTTCAAACCTATGGGAGGGTTCCCATGATGATACCAATCTGTTCGATGCCTAATAGTTCCCACTTTGAGCCAGACAGAACGACCCTTCACGATTCGATGAAAATAGTCTAGAACATAGGCCTGATCCTTCCTGATGATGTGGTAAAGATCATCAAGGAACACATAGGCATCAGACTCTGACACCTCTATGATCTGCTCGAATAACTTTTGGAAGTCAATGATTCTTCGATGTAGGAAGTCAATTTTGTTTCGCCGAGTTGCCTCGGTTATTTCATTTCCGGTTTCTGCCGAGAGACTGCCCTTAGTGGACCGCTGCACGGAGATGTCCACGGGAGACTTGAGGCCGAGAGATCCACCAGAACTGATCTCTGCGGCCACGTTGGACCCTGCATGTTGTTTTGAGGTTATCTGCGCATCATCTTCCGTATGGAGCAGGGCCGATAACTCCCTGATCTGCTTGGTAAGTGATTCGCGGATCTTCGCGACCTTCTTCCGAGAGAGGGGCGGCTTTACGGGGCTACCGCCGAATAGCTTTTTCCAGAACGAGATCTTGTTACTAGGTGCCACAGCCGCCGTGTCAAGCCATCTGTCAAACGCGTGCAGGGTCTCGATTAGCACGCTGATCAACACGTCCGGATACTTGTGACCTTTGAATGCTTCCAAGTCAATGAAGGCGACCGGTATTCGTTGAAGCGAGAGATCGGCGCCAGCCTTTCGAAGAAGCGATGTCTTACCCGACCCTCGTCTACCAAAGATAAGATGGTGACGGCGCGATTTGGCGCGGTCGAGCGTGCCTCGGGCGGGCTCGATGAAGCGCCGAGGAGCATCCGTCGTTGCGCGAGTCGCTTCTTCAACGATCGTCACCAGGCGATCAACTTGGGTAGTACCCAGCAACTGGTTTTCGCTTTGCACGTCGAAATCTTGCCAGAATTCGCTTAATAGACCTAATTCCCTCCTCCCTGGCCCGGCTCGGAGATGACTCTCGACGTTGCGAAGAGGACAGCAACGCACAGGACCCCACCGCCCCTACCCAACCCGAATATCATGTCCCGCGCATGTCCGACCATGAAGAGCCCGAGATCCCTGAATCCGAACTGATCCGCGTCCGGCGCGAGAAGCTGGAGCGCATCGTGGCCCTCGGCTTCGATGCCTATCCGACGAAGGCTGACTTCGACACGACGATCGCCGAGGTCGTGGCGAAGTATGGGGAGACGCCGGCGCAGGATCTGGATGCGGCGCACGTCCACGTCAAGCTTGCCGGGCGGATCATGGCCATCCGGGCTTTCGGCAAGGCGGCCTTCCTCGTCCTCTCCGAGAAGACGGCGCGCATCCAGGTCTACTGCCGGATGGATACGCTGCCGGAGCGGGAGTGGGCGCTCTATCAGAACCTCGACGCCGGCGACTGGGTGGAGGTGGGGGGGACGCTGTTCCGGACGAAGACGAATGAGCTGTCGGTCAAGGCGGCGCACCTGGGGTTTCTGGTCAAGGCACTGCGGCCGCTGCCGAGCAAGTGGCATGGGCTTACCGACGTCGAGCAGCGCTACCGGCAGCGCTACGTCGATCTCATTGTAAATAATGAAGTCAAAACCACTTTCGAGACGCGGGCCAAGATCGTCCGTTACATCCGCAACTACTTCGACGGGAATGGTTTCATCGAAGTCGAGACGCCGATGATGCAGCCCATCGCCAGCGGTGCGGCGGCGCGGCCGTTCCGCACGCACCACAACGCCCTCGACATCGACCTCTTCATGCGCGTGGCCCCGGAGCTCTACCTCAAGCGCCTCATCGTCGGAGGCCTCAACCGCGTCTACGAGATCAACCGCAACTTCCGCAACGAGGGGATCTCCACGCAGCACAACCCCGAGTTCACGATGCTGGAGTTCTACGAGGCCTACGCCGACTACAACGACCTCATCGAGCGCACCGAGGAACTGCTCAGCGGTCTGGCGCGGGAGGTGTGTGTGGCCGAGAAGGTAACGTTCCGAGGGAACGAGATCAGTTTCGCCCAGCCCTTCGCGCGATTCACGATGAAGGAAGCCATCGCCCACTTCGGATCGATCGATGCCGCCCGCCTCGACGACCGCGGCGCGGTGGAACGGTTTCTGCTCGAGCGCAGCGGGCGGGACGAGGCGGACCTGGCCTCGCTGAACCAGGGCAAGCTGATTGCCGAGCTGTTCGAGCTCGTGGCCGAGCAGCACCTCATCAACCCCACCTTCATCACCGACTTCCCCACCGAGGTCTCGCCGCTATCGAAGCAGCGTAAGGACGACCCGGACTTCGTGGAGCGCTTCGAGCTGTACATCGGCGGGATGGAGGTGGCCAACGCCTTCTCGGAGCTCAACGACGCCGACGAACAGGACCGCCGCTTCCGCCAGCAACTCGGCGAGCGCGAGCGAGGCGACGACGAAGCGATGCAGATGGACGAGGACTACGTCCGCGCCCTCGAGTACGGCATGCCGCCGACCGCCGGCGAAGGGATCGGCATCGACCGCCTGACGATGATCCTGACGGACTCGCCGTCGATCAGGGATGTGATTCTGTTTCCGCTGATGCGGCCGATCCGGGAGTCGGGAGTCGGGGGTCGGGAGTCGGAGAAGGGATCGTGACCGCTGAGCTCCGGCGTCGGGAGTCGGGAGTCGGGGGTCGGAGAAGGGATCGTGACCGCTGAGCCGGGGGTCGGCGGTCGGGAGTCGGGGGCCGGAGAAGGGATTCCGACTTCTGCGGTTCTGGTGTCGGGTGTCGGGGGTTGGGCGTCGGAGCAGGATGCGCAAGCGAGCCGCCAGCTCCGACTCCCGACTTCCGACCCCCGACACCCGTCGCATAGCGAATCGTCGCAATGATCGAAACACGCATCGCCCGCCGTTATCTCTGGTCCGCGCGTAAGCGGAGGCACACGGCGTTTCTTTCGTCGATCTCGATGCTCGGGCTTGCGGTGGGGGTGGCCACGCTGCTGATCTCGCTGGCGCTCATGGCGGGACTGCAGGGGCACAGCAAGAAGGCGCTGATCGCGTCGAGTCCGCAGATTCTCATCGAGCCGGCCGTTTCGCCGACGATCGCGGAGTCGGATGCGATCGCCGCGGCCGGACTGCGCCTCGGCATGACTGAGGTCCATCCGCTCGTCAGCGGCATCGGATGGGGCGCCAACGACCGGGAGCGGCGCGGCCGGCCGATGCGCCTTCGCGGCACGGCGCGGCAACTCCAATCCGACACTGATATCGCGGTGACGCGTGACTTCGCCGCCGCGCTGTCGCTCGACGTCGGCGAGACGGTCACCGTGGTCGCGCCGCGCACGCGCCTTACACCCTTCGGTCCGATGCCGGTCTGGCGGAAGTACCGGATCGCACGCCTTCTCCCCCTGGGCACGAGCGATCGGTCGTTCGACGACGCGCTCTCCGCGGACGGCGTGCTGAACCTCGGCGAAACGGAGAGCCTCTTCGGCACCGGCGGCAAGCCCACATCGATCGAGATGTATGGTCAGGAAGACCGCGTCGAGGAGATTCAGGAAAAGCTGATCGCGCAGTTTCCGGCCGTGCAGGTCAAGACGTGGAAGGAGATCAACCGGCCGTTCCTTCTGGCGCTGCGGCTGGAAAAGATCGTCATGTTTGCGGCCATCTCCATGATCATTCTGGTGGCCGCGCTGAACCTGATCTCGTCGCTCTCGATGCTGATCCTGGAGAAGCGCCCCTCGGTGGGCGTGCTGCGGACGCTCGGGGCCACGGAACGAACGATCCTGACGATCTTTCTCGAGGTCGGCGTTCTCATCGGCCTCTGCGGCACGCTCCTCGGCAACGTCGTCGGACTCGGCGTCTCGTGGGCCGTCAATCACTATCACCTCGTGCCCCTTCCGGCCAGCATCTATCCGATTCCTTACCTGCCGATGACGATCGAACCGAGCGATGTCATCGGCGTGAACGCCGTGGCCGTCATCCTCTCCATCATCGCCACCTGGTACCCGGCCAGGATGGCCTCGCGGCTCGATCCGATCGCCGCAATCCGTGAGGAAGCATGAAGCGCGCTCCCTTCGCAGCGGCCGTCTTCTTCCTCGCCGCCTCGTGCGCAAACATCGTTCATCACGACCTGACGCTGACGTTCGACGAGAGCGGCGAGCACGTCACCGTGGCCGCGGTCACGTCGATTCCGCCGGCGAAGGACTCCAAGGACCGCGGACGCGACGACCGCCTGCGCGACGACATCCTGGCCGGCCGCGACGAATGGGGCATTCGCTTCGCCAATGCCAATCCCGACTCGTATCGCGTCATGTTCGATCGCGAGCGTGGGGAGCTGGTCCGGGCCGAGCGCATCGCCCGCATCGACAACGCCGACCTGCAGAAGATCTTCTTCGACGTGGCCGTCTCCGCGGTGGTCACGCGCGGCGACGGC
>DATLWH010000308.1:0-2789 GCA_035576505.1 Thermoanaerobaculia bacterium
CGACGAGATGCGCAACGCGTGACCGGTGCGCCAGAAGAGCGAGAGCCAGCGCAACGAGGAACGCGGCGGCGAGGAACCAGCTCTGCTTCCAGAAGGGAGGAATGACGATGTAGGAAACGCGCGCCGGACTCGATGCCGTTCCGTCCGCACTCAATGCGCGCACCTCGAAGACGCTGTTTCCCGAAGGGAGGTGATCGAAGACGACCGATCGAAGCACGCCCGAATCCGTCCACGTTCCGAGCGCGCCAAGGCGGTACTGGAATCGCAGGGGACGGGCTGGATCGTAATGGGGAGATGAGTAGCGGACGGCGAGCGTGTGGTGCGGGTATTCGATCCGGACGCCCGAGACCGAGGGCTCGCCGAGCTCGGCCACCGGCATGGCCACACCGTCGATCTCCACCGACTCGATGCGTGGATGCGGTGCCGGCGAGGAACGAGGCTTGGGGATGGCGTCGAGCCGCGACAGACCGTTGACCGTGCCGAGCCACAGAGCGCCGTCATGGCCGAGCATTGCCACGCTGACCTCATTGCTGGCCAGCCCTTCGCGCGTCGTCACGTGCCTGACGTTGCCGCCGGCGAGGTTGAGGACATCGAGTCCGCGCTGCGATCCGATGGCCATCCGGTGGCCGGGCATCTCGACCAGGCAGTAGCCGCTGTCGGAGGCCAGGCCTTCCTGCCGCGAATAGCGCTTGATCACCAGTTCGCGTGCCGGCCGCGTCGGATCGGCGATTCGCGCGACGCCGCCGGTCGAGGCGATCCAGAGCGCTCCGGTCGAATCGACCTTCAGGTCGCGTACGACGCCATCCGGCAACGAGTTCGTGATGCGCTCGAAGCGGCCGCCCGACCATCGCATCAGGGTGGACGATCCGATCCAGATGTTCCCGCCGCGGTCTTCCGCGAACGCCGTCGGACCATCGCTCGTATATCCCTCGGCGGCGCCGAACGATACGAACCGTCCGCTCTTCCGATCGAAATGCGAGAGTGGCCGCGCGCTCAAGGTGCTCACCCAGAGCTCGCCGTGCGAGTCCTGCCAGACGCGGAAGATGTCGTCGCCTCCGAGGCCCTCGCGCGACGTATAGACCGCGGCCGGCTCGATCCGGCCGAGGTCTTCGATCCGAGCCACCCGCGGCCAGCGTACGAGTCCCTCGCCGGTGGCGAACAGGAGCGACCCGTCGCGATCACGGACGACGATCTGATTCCATCCCCATCCCTGGTACCGATTGGTGTGGGGCCAGAGCGAGGCATGGTGGATCTGGCCGTTCGTCCCGAAACACGACATCCCTTTGCGATTGGTGGCGCAGACGGTGCCGTCCTCCAGGCTGAAGAGCGACATGATCCGTTCGTTGGCCAGGCCATGCGCATGGTTGTACGAGATGGCGCCTGAGCGCGCCAGCCGGAGCGCACCTGCCCCGCGCGTGCCGATCCATACGTCGCCGGCCGGATCTTCGCCGACCGCCGTGATCTCGAGTGGCGGGAGGCCGTCGTTGCTGTCGAAGAACTCGATGCGCCCGTTGCCGATGCGAAACAACCCGTAGTAACTCGGTATCCAGATGACGCCGTCGCGTGCCAGGAACGGAGTCGTAGCGTGAATGATCGGCGAGGGGGCAGTCACGGTGATGGCGATGACTTTGCCAGGACGCGGCAGGCGCACAGGCATTCCCGGAAGCAGCGGTGTTCCGGCACGGTCGGCCAGTGAGCGCGTATCGCGATCATCGTCCGCCGGCGCGTAGACGATGATCCCGAATCCGTTCGTCACCCAGACGCGGCCGTCCCCGTCGAGCAGAACGCCGCCGATGCCATCGCCGCCGCGGTTTGGCTGCATATCGATGTGATGCCACTCGCCCCCGCGCCCGCGGTGCATGAGGCCGTACTCCGTCGCCACCCACAACGCGCCGTCCGCCGCGCCGGCGATCTCGTTGACGCCACGCCCGCCGGCGCGGCGAAACGCTTCGTCGACTTCCAGCCGGCCGTGCTTCTCGACGCAGAGATCGACGTCGCCGCACTGCGCCCAGACGGTTCCGGCACGATCGATGTAGAGGGCCGATGCGTCGGCGGCCTTGCCCGACGGTGGCTGGACGCGCGCGAAGAGAGAGTGGCCCCGCGTCGCGCTCGGCGTCATCTCCGCCGCCCCCTGCCTCGTTCCGATCCACATTCCGCCTCGCCGGTCCTCAGCGATCGACCAGATCATCCGGTCCGGTAACCCGTCATCGGTCGTGTAATCGATGAAGCGCTCACCGTCGTAGCGGCTCAAACCGTCCAGCGTTCCGAACCAGACGTATCCGCGCGAGTCGGTCGTGATCGTGGTGATCGAATCGTTCGGCAGCCCCTGTGACGTCGTGACCGACTCGAGAGGCAGACGTCCGCGCACCTGCTGCTGCGCCGCGTACGCGTTTGCGGCGAGGCAGACGACCAGCGAGGCGGCCAGTCCCAAGCGGCGGTTCACCGCAACCAGTCTACGGCATCGATCGCAGGCGGCACACGACGGTCATCGCTGACTGGTCGTCGCTTTTCGCGGCAATTCCTCGGTCCAGCGATCGAGACGCTTTTGGGCATAACCTGCGATCGTCGGATTGTCAATCGACGTCAGTTGCATGAGTGCATGGCGCGCCTCAACAGTGCCGATGTCAGCCAGCGCCCAGGTACACCGTCGAGCGAGCGCGAAGCCGTCGTCGAATTCCAGATAGCGGTGGCGTGCCATTGCCGCGATCACAAGGTTCCCGACTGTGGAAGGATCCCTGGCTTGCTGCAGCAGGCGTGCGAGATTCTCATGCTGCTCGTGCCAGTCGGCG
>DATLWH010000309.1:0-4097 GCA_035576505.1 Thermoanaerobaculia bacterium
GATAACGCTTGGCAGCGTCGTGAATCGGTTCGCCGGATCGCGGACGAGGATGGTACCGTCCTTGTTGACGCCGTACGCGGTCACCCAATGCTGTGCGCGCAGATTCTTCGGCACACGCACGAGTTGCGGGCCGTATGTGCAGATGTCCCTCGACAGTCCCTGGCCGGTGCCATTGATCGGATAGTCGATGTGCGTGCCGTGCGACGTCGCATAGCGCGCGGCCGCGTCGGGATTCACGCCTCCCTCGGCATCGAATCCGAGGGGATCGCCGTTGGCTTTGCGGATGGCCACGAGGATGTTGTTGAGGGTCGGCGGCGTCTGGGCGAATCCGTGATACGTCAGGATCATCGCCACATCGGTCATGTAGCACCCCTTCGCGGAGATGCTCCATCGCACGAATCCGTTGGGGATGGCATTGGCGAGCGCGCAGTACTGCACCGTTGTGTCGTTGAGAATGTTGCGCCGGCACGTCTCGTCGTACGGATTCGGCGCGGAGGTGTACGGCGCCAGCGGGTTCCCGCTCGGCGCGTTCGGATACGAGCCCTGCAGCTGCTGCGGCAGATAGGTGTCCGCGTCGATCTGCGGCTTCAGCTCGAACGTCTGGGTGGGAATGGTCGTGTTCGTGAATTGCGCCTGCCACGTCCCAGTCACACCACACTGGCTCTGCATGTACCAGAGGATCTCGATGCTCGTGGTGCCGCAGAGGGATTCGAACGGGCTGACGAAACAGTCCGACATGCCATTGAAGCTGCTGTGGAACGTGAAGGCAGGGAAATTCGACTGTAGCCCGCTCGGGTCGGTGAAGGTGGCGCTCCACGACTCGCCGTCCGTGGCGCTGCTGACGAACGTCAGCGCGCCAACGATGACGTCGCGATAGAACGCGGTGTTGTTTGTCATGAATATCGAGCCGAAGGGATTCGTGCACTGATCACCGAGCTCGGCAGGGCAATGAACGAAGCCCTCGAACGTGCTGGTGCTCATTGCCCCCACGCGGAGGCGCGAGGCCGAGACGCTGCCGTCCGGAACGCGCATCTTCATCATGGCCCGCCCGCTCGCGCCTTCCAGCAACGTCGCGCGAAGGCTCCAGTCGCGCATGGCGTCCGCGCGAAGTGCGCCGGCGAACATCAGAGAGATAACTACCGCAATCGACAACCGCAGATGGTTCATGGGTCTCCTCTTTTGCGCCAAGTCGATCCCGGCTTGATTTCATCTTATCTTATCTCATGTTTTCCGTAAAGCTGTTTTGCCCTCCCCATGGCTGGAACACTCGGTGTCGCGCCCCACCCGCCCCATCCTCGTCAGCGCAGCAACCACCTCACGAGACCGTGGTCGTTCGAGGTCTCTTCCGCGCTCGGCCCCGGCCGGCCTTCGGACGACTATCCGCAGCTTCACCGTTTGGGAAGGTGGCCGACGAACATGTTGGACATGCTCACCGAGACGCCCGTGCTGGCCGATCTGGCGATGAAGAATGTGCTGACCTTGCTCACCGGGTATTTGCAGTGATCGGCCACGAACACGGCGACATCGTCGGCGCGCGTTTGCTTTTCTTCGTCGGAGGCCGGGAGAAGAGGAGAGTTGATGAATTGGACCGTCACGACCGCGCCGGTGGAGTAGTTGACGTAGACGTTTTTCTCGTTGAACTGCGCCGCGATCTGCCCTTGCAGCGCCATGAAGTCATGAAACTGCCGTTGCCCTTCGACGAGCTTCTGGCACGAAGCGCACAGAACCAGAGCGGCCAGCAACAGCGCTCGTTTGGACATGTGCACTCAGTGTACGACGAATGGAATCGAGCAGCGCCGAGACCCGGGGCGCCTACGACAACCGGCCCACCTTCATCGGCCGCCCGGCACCGCCGCTTCCCGGTAAAGCGGCGCCCACCCTTCCTGATTGAGGAAGAGGCGCACGCATCGGATGTTCTTCGCCGCCGTCAGATAGAAACGATGGTACATGCGGGCGGGGATGATGATCAGATCGCCGGCGTCGACCTCGATGCGCACCCACCGGTCGCCGCTGTCGCGAACGTCGAAGATGCCCTCGCCGTCGACCACGAACCGCACCTCATCGAGCGTGTGGTAGTGCTCCTTGTCGAACTTGGCGCAGATGGCGTCGAGGTTCGGAGTCTCCGGCGAGAGCGATACTTCATCCTGCTCCACATAGCCGCGATCACGCTTGATCCGCTCGATCTCGGCCTCGCTGCCGGGCAGCGGGAGCTGCCAGTGGAGAACGCCGGCCTGGCGCAGATCGTCAGCGCCGTACGAATGATTCGGCTGGTCCAGAAGATAGGCTCGCATCGGGGACTCCTTTGAGCTCCACGGTCGGAAGACCGAGTCGGCGCATTTCCACCGCGGCGCGGAAGACGTAGTCGTAACACTCTGCCTGCGTTTTTGCCTGCACCCAATCGCGGCCCCAGACATAGACGCCGTGACGGCGCACCAGGACTGCCTGCGTCTGAGGATAGGCGATGATGGCCGCCTCGAGCGACGAGGCCAGATCGCATTCGTGTGCGGTGTTCTCGATGATCGGCACCACCAGGCGGCCGTGATAGCTCATCCCCTCGATCCCCTTGATCATTTCCAGATTCGAGATGACCAGCTCGTGGTCGAAGAGCAGCGTGGCCAGCACGGCCTGGATCGAATGCGAATGGATCACCGCGCCGGCCCCGCGAAGGCGGATGGCGGCCATGAAGAGGGAGGAGCACTCGGATGGGCGCAGGGACGGATCCGCGGGACGGCCGACGATCGTGCCGTCGACCGAGAGCGTGAACATCTGCTCGGGCGTCATCCGCTCCTTCTGCACGCCGCTCGGCGCCACGATGACCTCGTCTCCCTCGCGGATGCAGATACCCCCTCCCGTCCCGGTCGCCCAACCGAGCCGGTAGAACTCGCGGGCAAGGTCGCAGATGAGGCTTGCCGTCGATGGCTTGCCGGTCATGGAGCGAAGAATTCTACCGCCGAATGGGCGCCCCTCCTACCGCGCCATCTTGGTCAGCTCGACAAAGCCGGGATCATCCTTCATCGAGGCGAAAACGTAGTCGACGCGCGCCTCCCACATCTCCATGGCCCGGACGTCGTCGTAGCGCTCGTACTGATAGAAGTGGCGCTTGAGCAGTTCCATCGCCTTGCCCTTATTGCCGAGCAGGGCGTAGATCGCGGCCAGGTTGTACGACGCGGCCAGCTCTCCTTCATTCTCTTTGGCGATGCGAAGCGCCTCCTCTTTTCGTCCGCTGTCGACCAGATACGTGGCGGCGAAGATGAGGTTGAAGGGATCGTGAGGATCGAGAGCGAGAGCCTTCTGCACGTACTGGTCCGCCTTGGCCCGCTGCCGTTCGGAGTTCCAGTAGACGGCCATGTTGCGATAGGTGAGCGCCAGCGGATAGGCGGCGATCGACTGCTCGAAGAGCGCCAGACCCTTCGCGGAATCGCCCATGTGAATGGTCATCTTGCCGAGGCCGTGCAGAGCCACGGCGCGGGAGAGCGGGTCGGGCTGCATGGTCAGCAGGTGATCGAACGTCTGCCGGGCCAGCTCCCACTCACCCGTGTGATGGCGATACAGCTCGCCGAGGAAGCGAGGGGGGACAGGATCGGCGGGATCGATCGCCGCCGCGGCGCGATAGAGAGCACGCGCCTTCGGATAGTCGGCCGCGAGCTCGGCCACGAACGCCTCGCGCATCGCCTTTGTGATCCGGGCATTCATGGCCGGAGAGAGATCGGGGTCGGCGCTTCGCAGCTCCGCGTCCTTCACCGTCACGCCGAGCCGTTTGAGCGCCTTCTGCGCGTCCCGTCCCTGTTTGGGCAAGAGGCAATGCTGCTCCCAGACCTTCTCATACGAGGCGATAGCCGCCTCTTTGTTGCTGGCGCTCTGCTGCTTTGCCGTTTCCAGCAGCGCGTCGAGCGCGGTCTCCCGCTGAAAGAGCTCGTGGTGGATCATGTTCTCGACGCTGCTCACCGTGATCGAGCGGCCGGTCGGCCCGACGTGATCGATCACCTTGCCGCCGGCCACGAGCAGCACGATGGGGCGCTTGGTCACGACGTCATACTTGGCGATCGTGGCGGCGTCGTCCGGCTTGACGAGTTGCAGGCCCACGCACTGCGCCGAGT
>DATLWH010000310.1:0-5376 GCA_035576505.1 Thermoanaerobaculia bacterium
CCGGAATTGAATCGATAGCCTCCGGAATTGAATCGATTGCCTCCGGGATTGAATCGATAGCCTCCGGGATTGAATCGATAGCCTCCGGGATTGAATCGATAGCCTCCGGAATTGAATCGATTGCCTCCGAGAGTGAATTGATTGCCTCCGGAAGTGAATCCATGGACTCCGGGAATCTATTCATGCCGAGCGTTTCGAAAGCGCTCCTCTCTGTGGCTCTGTGGTGGATGGTTTTGGAGCCCGTAACGAAGAGCGGCCTTCCGTCACTATTCAGCCGAGGGGTACTTCCATGGCTGACACGTTCGCAGGACTGGCGCCGCGACAATCGCTCTTCGACCGGTTGCGGGCGCCGATGGCATTTCTTCTCATCGCCGCCGCCACAGTCGGCGGGAGCTACTACTTCTTTCTTCAGCGAAAGATCGACTACTACACGAATCGCGACGCGCGGCTGATCGCGCGATCGGCCCAGCAGATCGCGCGCTCGGTCAACATCGCCGCCGGCATCGTGAGGAACGCCCCGAAGCTGACGCAAGCCGATCTCACCGCACTCTACAGAGTCGAAGGAAGGACGTCGGACGAGCAACGCCTGCCGTCGAGAATCTTCAGGGACATCTCTGCCACGCCGCCCGCGAAGCTCTCCGAGGAGCTCCTGAAGAGCGAGACCGACCCCCAGGAGCATCGGTACGGCACGCGGAACAACGACGGCCTGATGCTGAACTTCGAGATCATGACCAAAGATCAGAAGTACGCCTCGGGAAGAGTCGATCTGCGGCAATTGCTCAAACCGCTCCAGCAGAGTATCGCCGGCGTCTTCGACACGTTTTTCATCCTCGATGCGACGGGCGACGTCATCTATCAGGCGCAAAAAGCGCCCGGCGACGACTCCGGCTCGAATGTGAAGATCGTCCGGCTGAACGAGCTGGGAGTGCCTCGGCCGTTCCAGAAATCAGAGACGCTCAAAGTGGCCGAGCTGATGTCGGTGTCGCGGCAGATGCCGATCCAGCTCGGCGATAACGGTTACCAGCTCTTCTCCGTCCCGATCCTCTCGAGCGTCCATATCGAAGAAGGGGCGCACGAAAAGGGCGAGGTGGGGAAGGCCAACGAGACGTGGGTCGTCTGCGGCCTCGTCGCCAAGGACGACTTCCGGTCGCGCAGCCTGCAGATCTCCGTCTCCGTGCTCTCCTGTCTGGCCGCGGCGGTCTTGCTGGTGATCTTCAGTTGGCCGTTCGTGAAAACGGCCATGACCGGCCCGCAGAGCAAGACCACGCTGTTCGATGTGATCCTCCTCGGCATCTGCGGGATTTTGGCGACGGCGGTCGTCTCTCTCGTGGCGGTGGACTGGCTCACGTACGACAAACTCGAGCAGAGCGCCGACCAGCAACTCGACAGGCTGGCGCTCGCAATCGAGGACAAATTCAACGCCGACGTCGTCACGGCGGTCGATCAGCTCGATAGCGTGCAGCGTTGGGCGGGCACCACTCTGACGCCGGGCGCGCCCGACCGCGACGGCAATCTGCTCGCCAAGGCGAATTTTGGAGCGCCGTTCTTTCAATCGGTTTCCTTGATCGACGAGACAGGGAGGCAGAGGCAGAAATGGGCGGTCGACAGCGTGGCTCCGCCATTGATCAAAGTCGAGAACAGGACCTTTTTCGCTGCGCCGTTCAGCAACGGACGCGACTACATCACGGTGCTGGGAAAGCGCGGAGAGAAGCGCCGCCTGACCATCGACTCGGTGCGGTCGCCCACGACCGGCCAGACCGAGGTCGTCTTCGCGCGGACCATCGACGAGATGCAGGGCGAGCGGTCGCCGCTGCGCGAGTGGAGGTTACCCGACGAGCGGCAGCTCCCCAACCAACGCCGTTTCGCCGTAATCGCCATGTCCGTCAGCTCGCCGATGTCGGTGCTCAACGCGATCGTTCCGGAAGACTTCGGATTCGCCATCATCGATCCAGCCGGCAAAGTGCTCTTCCACTCGCAGAGCGAACGGAACACGAACGAGAACTTCTTCTCGGAGACCGATCAGGATGCGAAAGTGCGCGCCGCGGTTGCCGCGCGTCAGACCGAAACGACGGACATTCGCTACTGGGGCGACGACTATCGCGCGCACATCTATCCGCTGAAACGGCTGCCGTGGACGCTGGTCACGTTTCGCGAGAAGAGCGGTCTGCGCGGGATCAACACCGAGGCACTCCTGACGACGATCGTGTTTCTGCTCGTTTTGCACGTCGGCGGTCTCCTCGCCTTCATCGTGATCGTGCTCCTGCTGCGGCCGCGGTATCGCGCGGCATGGCTGTGGCCCGATCCGAATCGCGTCCGCGACTACAGCGACCTGACCATCGCCTACATCGCGCTGTTCGTGGTGGGCGCGTGCCTGATCGGCACGCTCGAAGAGGGCGCGCTTGTGGCGTTTCCGTTCGCCTTCGTCCCCTTCGTGCTGATGGTCACGTATCTCTACGTCCGCGGGACGCGGCTGCTGCGGTCGAAAGTCTTTCTGGCGTTGGCCATCGTGGCCGCGATCGTCCTGGCCGCGGCGGCGTGGTGGTCGACCGATTGGGATAGCGTGGCTGCCGTGGCCCCGAAGATGGTGGCCTCGGTGCTGCTGCTCGTCGTCCTGGCGCGCGCGGTCTTACGTTCGCACGTCCCATCCGGCGCCGAGGGAGTTCGCGAGCGCCAGATGACTCTTCCACTGGCCTATGTCTCGGTGGCCGCGCTTCTCCTTCTCATCGTGAGCGTCGTGCCGACGGTGGCGTTTTTCAAGGCGGCGTACGAGGTTCAGGTCACGAGCAACGTGAAGTTCACGCAGATCCAGCTCGCGCGGAGCCTGCAGAACCGGTGGTGGCGTCTGGCCGGTGAATTCAAGGACGAGAGCGCGACGCTGAGGAAGGAGATTCTCGACTTGCGCTGGAGCAATCTCCAGGACATCCATTACGACGATCCGAAAACGAGGCTCGCCCTGGACGTCACGGCGACGGCGCCGGTTGCGGCGGCGGTGCGTCTCCCCTGGTTCGAGAAGATCCTTCCTCACTATTCCGAGGCTTCGGTGAATACGCGCGAGCTGCTTCACGACCGGTCGGCGGACGATCGCTGGGAGTGGACGCGCCAGGGTTCGATGCTCCATCTGACGATGCGCGACGGCGAGCCTGTTCCGAGCTTCATGATCACTTCCATGGTGCCGTCGCCGTTTCCGACGTTCGGAGGCGATTCGTACCGCCTCGGAGTTGGCGCTTTGTCGTTGCTGCTCATCCTGGGGCTGGCCCTTGCCATCGCCCAGTTCATCGCCCGGCGCGTCTTTCTGGTCGATGTCGTTCATCCTCTCTGGCTCTCGCGGGGGTTTCTCGGCCTGCGCCGCGTGATCTGCTACCCGTGCGACCAGGCGTCGGCTGACAGCCTCTTCCACGACTTCACGACCGTCGATCTCGCGAATCGGGCCGATCTCGAGCTCGCGCGAACGGCGCCGCAATCGTTTCCCGACTTTGCCCCGACGGTGTTCATCGATCACCTCGGATACGAATGCGCAAGCGGGGAGAACGCGGAAATCGTTCGCGGAATGCTCGACCGGCTGATGCGCAATCCCGACCGCACCGTCGTGATCCGCCCACAGGCCATGGGAGCGATCGCGTACGCGATTCTGCAGGGACCGGAGCGTGAGGCGTGGTCGCCCATCCTGTCGACCTTCGTATGGGTCAACGGCTCGCAGATCAACGCCGACGTGCGCGGGGTGACGCTGAGCGGTCCCCTGCACGTGTTCGAGGATTCGACGACGGCGCCCGGCGGCCGGAAGCGCTGGCTGAAGCGCCTGCTCCACCGCATCTATTTCGCCACCGGGTTCGGCAGCTACTTCGAGCAGATGGCCGACTCGCGGATCGTGGACCGCACGATCGCGGCGGAGATCAAGGGTGATCCCTACCTGGAAACGATCATCACCGGTCTCGGGCTGGCGGCCAGCGGACGCGATCAGGTGCTCGATGAGATCGGCGAACGCGCCGAGGAGTACTACAAGGCGCTCTGGAACCCATGCAGCGCCAGCGAGAAGGTCGTGCTGATGCAGATCGCGCAGACCGGGCTGGTGAACGGGAAGGCCCGCAAAGCCGTGCGGCGCCTCCTGGCACGCGGCCTGGTGCGGCGCGACCCGCAGCTCCGGCTGATGAACGAGACGTTCCTCCGCTTCGTCTCCGTGCAGGCGGCAACGTCGTCGCTGGCGCGCCAGCTCGAAGACGATCTCGGCAGCGACGCCTGGAGCCGCTTCCGCGTCCCGTTCTTCGCCGCCGTCATGGTCGTGCTGCTCTTCTTCTTCGGCACGCAGCGCGAGCTGTTCGACTCGACGTTCGCCGTCGTCGGCGGCTTGACGGCGACGATTCCCGCCCTGCTGAAGATGCTCTCGGCGTTCGGGGAACGGGGAGTGGCCAAGGCGGCGGCATAGGCCCGCTTCCCTTGACCAGGACTTCTCACCGTGGAGACGAGAGAGAGCACGGAGATCGCCTCCGTGACTCTCGAGTCTCCGTGGGTGAATACCGGACGCGACGACGGTAGACTTCTCTCCTCCATGGTCAAACAGGTCGCGCTCTACGGAGCCGTCGGCGGTGTTCTCATCGCCCTGCTCAAAGTCATCGAGTACAAGCATTTCGTCCGCGAATATCCCGCCGAGATCTACGGCGGTCTGGTCGCGCTCATCTTCACGGCCATCGGCATCTACTTCGGGCTGCGATGGACGCGGGCGAAGGAGGTCGTGGTCATCCGGGAAGTGCCGGTGCCGAGGGACGGTCCGTTCGTCCTGAACGCGGAAACGCTGAAGGACGTCGGCCTCACCGCCCGCGAGCACGAGATCCTGGCCCTCATCGCCCAGGGGCTGAGCAACCGCGAGATCGGGGAGAAGCTCTTCGTCTCCGAGAATACGGTGAAGACGCACTCCTCGCGCCTGTTCGAGAAGATGCAGGTCAACCGGCGCGTCCAGGCGGTGCAGAAGGGGAAAGACCTGGGGCTGATCCCGTGATTCATACTTTCGTTGACCCGAAAATCACCCGAACGTAGGACGACGCCATCGCTGTTCGGCCGTACCTTGCGCCGCGAAAGGAAAACGCAAATGAAGAAAGTCGTCATCGTCTTCGGCCTCATCTCCGGCGTCATCTCCTCGGCCATGATGTTTCTCACCCTGCCGCTCATGAAGAACGGGACCGTCAACGACCACAACGGCTATGTGATCGGCTACACCGCGATCTTCCTGTCGTTCCTGCTGGTCTTCTTCGGCATCCGTTCGTATCGCGAGAACGCCGGGGGGGCGATCACGTTCGGCCGCGGGTTCAGCGTCGGCATCCTCATCACGCTCATCTCGTGCCTGTTCTATGTCGCATCGTGGGAGATCATCTACTTCAAGTTCAT
>DATLWH010000311.1:0-4222 GCA_035576505.1 Thermoanaerobaculia bacterium
ATGGACGAAGGGAAGCCGGTGAAGGTGGCCAAGTTCGAGCACCTGAACAACCTGCCGCTCTCCATCGGCCTGGCCATCGATACGTCGGCCTCCATGCAGCCGCGCATGGCCGAGGCGGAGAAGGCGGCCTCGCTCTTCTTCACCAACGTGATGCGCAAGGGTGACCGCGCCTTCCTCGTCTCGTTCGATACCCAGCCCCAGATCATCCAACGCTGGTCACCGCACCTGGCCGACATGAACGCCGGCCTGGCAAAGTTACGCGCCGAGGAGTCGACGGCGCTCTACGACGCCATCGTCTACTCGCTCTACAACTTCCTCGGCGTGAAAGGCCAGCGCGCTCTCGTGCTGGTGACCGATGGCATGGACACATCGTCGAAGTTCTCCTTCGACCAGGCCATCGAATACGCCCGCCGGGCCGCGGTGCCGATTTACGCGATCGGCATCGGCATCCCCATGAGGGAGGTCGATACCCGTTACAAGCTCAGCCGCTTCTGCAGCGAGACCGGCGGGAACGCCTACTACATCGATCATGCCGGAGAGCTGGGCCGCATCTACACCGACATCCAGAACGAGCTGCGCTCCCAATACATCCTCGGCTTCTATCCACCCGACGGGGTCAAGCCCGGCTCGAAGTGGCGAGCTGTGGATGTGCAGGTCAGCGAAGGGAAGGCGAAGACGATCAGGGGGTATTACCCGTGACGCAATGGTCGATTCGTAGATCAGTGGATTAGTAGATTAGTGGATTAGTAGATCAGGGGGATCCTCGGGGGCACGTTTCTTTCGTGCGTCTGATCCGCTGATCTACAGACCTACGAATCTACTAATCCACTAATCCACTAACTGCCCAGCTACCGCGTCAACGCCCGATATCGCGTCAGATGCCGCACCGCTCCGGCCTTGTCGTGCTGTCGCTCGAGGATGCCTGCCAGGTTGTAATGCGCATCCGGATTGTCGGGATCGAGCTCGATGGCGCGGCGGTACGCATCAGCAGCCTCGGGAAGCCGGCCGAGGTCGTCGAGCGCTACGCCGAGGTTGAACGACGCCAGCGCGTGGGAGGGATCGGCGGCCAGCGCGGCCCGGTAGTGTTTCTCTGCCGCGGCCGGCATGCCGTCCTCGTGAAGGAGACGGCCCAGGTTTACATGCGCGTCGACGTGGGAGGGATCGAGAGCGACCGCCCTCTCGTACGCGGCGCGGGCCTCGGCCGGATCGCTCACCTCGAGATCAGACGCGAGCTCGTACCAGGCATCGGCATCGAGATCGTCCTCCTGCCGCGCCTTTGCCTCGCGCACCGCCGCCAGCGCCACCGGCTTCGTTTTCTCCGCGATCTCGTCGACGGAGAAATCGAATAGCGACTGGCCCGACTCCGGATTCCAGACCGCCTTGCCGTCACGAACGACGACGCGCTCGCCGTCCGCGGCGATCCTGACGCCGGCAATCGATCGTCCGGCCGGCAATTGCTCGCGCACGCTCTCCAGAACGCGTCGGATTTTGCGCGTGGGGATATGCGCCGCCGTCAGCTCGCCGGCGGTGCGGAGGATGACCAGGTCCTGGAAGCCGAACCGCAGATCGCCGTCTACGCCCAGCTCGGGGTCCAGAAATCCCCGGGCGGCCCAGGAGCGGATCTGCCCCGCGGAGAGCCCGAGCATGGCCGAGACTTCCCGCACCGAGTAGGACATGCGGTTATCTTAGCCGACCATCGCGGCGCCAGGCGTGCGCATGCCGGGGACGATGGACTGCCAGGAGCGTGCTGCGCGCGCCGTAACATTGTCCTCTTTCGAGGACAGTCGGACGGGCGAACGCGTTCCGATTACCCACGAATATCTGGCGATTACTCGTTCACTCGTAAATTTACGCATTCATATCTGGCGATTACTCGTTCACTCGTAATTTTACGAGTTCACGTCTGGCCGTTACCTGATCACGAGTAAAACCAACAGCGCCCGCCCCCCACGCGAATCAGCGCGAGCGTGATCCTGCCTTCGACACCTTCTGCGCCGACGCTCTGGCCGGCGAGCGTTTGGCCTCGGCCTTGGCAGGAATGCGCGTCGGTCCGCTGGCCTTCGACGACGAAGGGGCCGACTTCCCCGCCGCCCTCGGCTTTGCCAGGCTGGCCTTCAACGCTTCCATCAGGTCGATCACCTGCGCCCGCGGCTCTTCGACCAGGTTCGACATGATCTCCTCGCCGTCGATCTTGCGCTGGATCAGAGCGCGCGTCCGCTCCGCCACCTCATCGCGATAGTTCTCGGGATGGAACTCGTCCGCCGCTCCCATCTCCGCGAGCTGCACAGCCATCTTCAGCTCGTTCTCCTTGACGATCGGCTCGCCGAGGTCCAGCTCGTCCATCGAACGGATCTCATTCGGATAGAAGAGCTGCTGCATCACGATCCCGTTGCCGAGGGGACGGAGGATGACCAGGTACTGCTTACCGCGCGCCGCGTACTTGGCCAGGGCCCAGCGTCCGGTCTGCACCAGCGCCTTGGTCAGCAGCGAGTAGGCGCGCTCGCCCCCTTTGTCGGGAGCGATGTAGTTGGCCTTGGCGAAATAGATCGGATCGATCGCTTCCTTCGGCAGGAACTCGCTGATCTCGATGGCCTGGGTGGCCTTCTCCTCGAGCATCTTCAACTCCTCTTCGTTGAAGAGGACGTACTGCCCCCGCGAGAACTCGAAGCCCTTCACGACCTCCTCACGGGAGATCGTGCGCTCGTCCTTGGGGCAGAAAAGCTGCTGCTGGACACGGTTCCCGCAGTCTTTGTGCAGCATGTTGAAACTGATCTTCTCGCTGGCCTCCGTGGCCGAAAAGAGCTTCACCGGGATATTGACGAGGCCGAAGGCGATCTGTCCGGATGCAAACGCGCGAGGCATGCGTGACTCCTTTTAAGTGACCAAAGAGTTGGGCATGTTAGCAGGTCTGGGGGTCGGGTGTCGGGGGTCGGGTGTCGGAGAGAGATGCGGACTGCACACCCGGGCTCTACCTCTCCAAACAGAGGTCGTCCGCAGCAATTACACTTCGCGCCGTGGCCCCCTCCGACCCCCGACCCCCGACTCCCGACCCCCGTTCCGCCTACGCGCGCATCTACGCCGTCGTAAAACGCATCCCTCGCGGGCGCGTGGCCACGTACGGGCAGGTGGCGACGCTGGCCGGTCTGGATGGTCACGCGCGCCAGGTCGGCTACGCGCTGCACAACCTCCCGGATCGCAGCGACATACCGTGGCACCGCGTCATCAACGCACGCGGCGAGATTTCTCCGCGGACCGCCGGCGACTCGCACGAGTTGCAGCGAATGCTGCTGGAGGCGGAAGGGGTTATGTTTTCGCTGGACGGGCGTGTTGCGCTTCGGAAGTACCAATGGAAGGAGAAAGGATGAGGGATGAAGGATGAAGAGTGAGAAAAGATGAAGGATGAAGGAGAAAGGATGAAGGATGAAGAGTGAGGGAAGGGTTCACTCTTCATCCTTCATCCTTCATCCTTCATCCTTCAAAACGTCTTCATCCACTCGAACACCTGGTAGTGCTCCCCGTTCATCCCGAGGTTCGTGTAGACCGACTGCGCGCTGGTGTTGCGCCGGTCGACGTAGAGGCGGAGGCCGCGAACGGAATCGTCTGCCTGCACGAGGCGCTGCACGTGCTCGTAGAGTCCGGCATAGACGCGCTGCCGTCGAAACTCGGGACGGACGTAGACGCTCTGGATCCACCAGACGTTTCCGTTGCGCCAGTCGCTCCATTCATACGTGATCATCAGCGAGGCGATGACGGTTCCCCCGCTCTGCGCCAGGAAGTAGCGGCCGCGCGCGGCATCATCGAAGACGGCCTGCACACCGCGCGTGCAGACCTCGCGGTCGAGCTCCAGATCCTCGGTCTCGCGAGCCATGGCAAGCTGAAAGTCAACGATGACCGACACGTCGGAGGGTGCGGCTTGCCTGTAGTCGATCATCCGTGCCTGCTACTCTAACGCGCCCGTGACCGTAGCAAGAAACGATACGCACCGCGCGCTGATGGTGATGACGGCATCGGCGACGATGTTCGGAGCCATGGCTTTCGCGGCCAAGGTGGCCTCGGCGCGGCTGCCCGGGCCGGAGATCGCCATGCTGCGGATGGCGGCCGGCCTCCTGCCCTGCCTTCTGGTCGCGCGCTACCGCCGCGCGGCATTGCAATTCAAGCGCGTCGACCTCCTGGTCTACCGCGGCCTGTTCGGCGGCCTGGCCGTGCTGCTGTACTTCATCGC
>DATLWH010000312.1:0-2563 GCA_035576505.1 Thermoanaerobaculia bacterium
CCCCCCACTCCCCACGCCCCACTCCCCACATCCCCTGAAGTACGATCCCGTCGATGACTACGAACTCCGTTCATGGCCGCGCCATCATCGTCGACGGCCACTGCGATACGCCCTACCGGCTGTTCCGGCGCAACATGCACCTCGATGAGCACGACACGGAGGCGCAGCTGGACCTCAAGTCGCTGCGCGAGAGCGGCATCACCGCTTCCTTCTTCGCTGCTTACGTCCCTCCCTTCTACGCGGGACGGGGAGCGGCCCGCTTCGCCTATCGCATCATCGAGCTGATACACGCCGAGGTGCGAAGGCGGCCGGACGTCCTGTCGTTCTGTGGAGACGCGGCGGGGATTCGGCAGGCCAAGGCGGAGGGGAAGACGGCCATCATGATCGGCGTGGAGGGCGGCCACGCCATCGAGGATTCGCTCTCGATCCTGGGCGATTTCTACAAGCTCGGGGCCCGCTACCTGACGCTCACGCACGTCAACACGAACAACTGGTGCGACTCATCGGGCGACGCCGGAAGGCACAACGGCCTGACCGATTTCGGACGTGAGGTCGTCCACACGATGAACGACCTCGGCATGATCGTCGACATCTCGCACGTCTCCGACGCGGCCTTCTACGCCGTCCTGGAGACGACGCGCGTGCCGGTCGTGGCCACCCATTCGTCATGCCGCGCCCTCTGCCGCCATCCGCGCAACATGACCGACGGGATGTTGCGCGATCTGGCCGGGAACGGCGGCGTCTGCATGATCAACTTCTTCTCGGCGTTTCTGAACGACGCCGTGGCACAAGTGGTCATGAACTCGCGGAAACGGCCGGTCAACGAATCGGACGGAGGCACCGAGGAGATGCCGAACGACGCCACCGACTGGGACCTCTATCTCCAATGGTTCCGCACGCTGGGCTCGCCGCAGGCGTCGCTCGACGACGCGGCCGATCACATCATCCACGCCGCCGAGGTAGCCGGCATCGACCACGTCGGCATCGGCAGCGACTTCGACGGCGTCCCCGCGCTGCCGGCCGGTTTGCAGACGGCCAGCGGGCTGCCTCTGCTGACCGCGCGTCTGCTCGATCGCGGGCTGTCGGAGGACGATGTGACGAAGATTCTCGGCGGCAACTTCCTCCGGGTCTTCGAACAGATCGAAGCCGGGCGCCGCTCAGGATAAACTTCGCGCATGGCCAACGACGTCCAGCAACTCCGCGATCTGGCCCGGGCCTTCTGGTCCGGCAAGCCGGTCGCCTGTCCGAAACACACGGGTGTGATCATGGCGGGAAGCTTCGTGCAGACCACCTTCGCCGATCACATCGTCCTGACCTGCCCGAGAGGCAAAGAGTCGATCACGATTCCGCAGAGGCCGCGGCAGATGGAGTTCCACCGCCAGCAGGTGGAAGGCTTCCTCGAGAATATCGAGCGGGGCGATGCCAACCTCTGCTATCGCTGCCAGTCGGAACTGGTGATCGAGTCGTCCGAGAACCCCACCACCGGTCTGGCCGAATACTCCTTCACCTGCGTGCGCTGCCTCTCATACGGGACCTGGAATGGCCAGACGGCTGAGCTCGCGGTAATCGACCAATAAGTATTATTTTCGGCTCAGGGGGTAGGGATCGACGCCTTTCCGTCACTCCTAGATAGGAGGAAGTCCGTGCACGCGATGGCGGTAGAGAGGACGGTTGAGGCGTACGACTGGGTCGACACCACGAATCTGTCGATGCTGGTAGCGAATTTTGCCCGTATCCACATGCTTTTGTCGCTGTTCGATGGCGATCCCGACAAGTGGATCGACTTCCTGGTGACGAATGGAACGGCCGAGGAGCGCCGGAACGACTTACCCTTCGCGGAGGAGCTCAAACGCCGCATGGAGGAAGATCCCCATCACGTCGACCGGCTCCGGACAGTCGTTCACGACTTCTCGATGATGGTGTGAGATCGGCGCGCCTCAGTTCGCGATTTCCCCGACGATCGTATCGATCGCGTGCAACGCCTCGGCGGAATCGGCCGTGTGGTGGTTCACGATGATCGAGAAGTAACGGTACGTGCCGTTCGGGCCCTCGATGATGCCGCTCAGCGCGTTCACGCCGTTGATGCTGCCTGTTTTGCCGTGGAGGCGGCCCGCCAGCGGTAGCAAGCGGCGGCGCAACGTTCCCTCCTCGCCGGGTTGAGCCAGCATCATCGACCAGACCCCGCGACGCCACGGTTCGTTCGCCCATCGCAGAAGGGCCACGACCGCGCGCGGCGTGACGAGGTCGTCCGGCGAGAGGCCGCAACCGTCGACGAAGCGGAAGTCGCCGCCCGGGATGCCGGCCTCCGTCGTGAGAAACCGCCGCTCGATCTCCTCCGAGGCCTCGTAGGACGCCGTTTGGGCAGCGCCCGCCGACAGACCCTTGAAGAGCATCTCCGCGTAGAGGTTCTGGCTCGGCTTCAGCACGACCGACAGGAGTTGCCAGAGCGGCGGCGACTCCATGACGGCAAGCCGCTCCCGCCACGCGCGTGGCGTGGAGTTGACGATGGCCGCGCCGCGAACGTTGATCCCGGCACGGCGAAGCGCCTCACGCAGAGCCTGCG
>DATLWH010000313.1:0-2810 GCA_035576505.1 Thermoanaerobaculia bacterium
CCAGGGCATCGTCGGTCTTCCTCGACGCCGCTGAACCGGCTCCCGACTGTTACCTATGTCCCCGGTCTGATCTGTTACCTATGTATCAGGTCTATACACGGCACCTTCTCCCCCAGCTGAAAAGCGCTGGGGGAGAAGGGCTCTCGACGGGGTACAGGGTGCCGACGATTCCGGTGAGACTGTGAGATATGCCGGCCTAGAAGCGGCGGCTGATTCCGGCGGCCAGGAAGACATTGGGCGGCGTGGTGCCGTGCGCGCCCCATCCGGCGGAAACGTCGAGCTGCGTGTTGCGGCCGACGATCAAGACCCCTCCGACATCGACGATCAGAGAAGTACCTCCTCCATGCTGCTCGGGAGACTGCAGCGCCCCGTCGACGAAAACGTTGGCGTGATCGGAGATGTTGTACTGCACCGTCAACGCGGCCAGACCGGAGACGAAGCGGCCATCGCCGTCGTCCTGCGAGGCCACGCCGATGTTCGGGTTCAGCGACCACTTCTCGCCGATGTTGATGTCGGCGGCAAGGCGGACATCGCCGGCTGTGGCGTGGGAACGCTGTGCGCCCGTGCCCGACGGAACGAAGAGGCGCGCGATCACACCCATCGACGGAGCATCGGCGAAATGGTATTTCGCGCCGATGGAGACCGGCGCGAATCCGTTCGCCCCGTCCGCGTGAATGTAGCCGTTCCCCTCGACGCGCATCTCGAACGCTTTGCTGAGGCCGTAGCGGAAGAGCAGCGGCGTAGCCAGGGATCGTCCGTCCGGGCCATGATCGCGTTCCAGACCGGCTTCCAACTGGAAGATGCCCGGCCCGACCACCGCGCTGCCGTCGGCGATCCCCGGGCGATCGGGGTTGATGAGGTCGGCGTCCTGTGCGAACACGTTTGAAGCGAGAGCGAATAGAAATACGGCGGCGAGAGGCTTCATATCCGGCAAGGTTACCGCAGACAACGCGTGCGGTAACGCTCTGTTACCATGCGCCGCCATGGCGCTCACGTCGAAGCAACGCCAGTTCCTCAAAGGGCTCGCCCACTCGCTCGAGCCGATCGTGCGCGTCGGACGGGCCGGTGTGGCCCCCTCGGTGATCGAGGAGACCAAGCGCTCGCTGGCCGCGCACGAGCTGATCAAGGTGCGGGTCGAGAACGACGATTCCGCCCAGCGCCGCGCCCTCGCCGAGGAGCTCGCGCGGGCCTGCGATGCCGACCTCGCCGCCAGCATCGGAAAAATCGCGATCCTCTATCGGCCACGCGAGGAAGATCCGGACATCGAGCTGCCGTAGCCCAAAAAAAAGGGCAGCCTCGCGGCTGCCCTTCGGGGTGCTTCTGTCGAATGGCAATTACGGGAGCATCAGGCGAATCACAACGCGGCGATTGCGCAGCCGGCCTTCCGTCGTATCCGCGTCGCTGGCCGGTTCGCGGGCGTCGCGGCCTTCGACCGTGATGCGAGATGGGTCGATTCCGTGGCGGCTCACGAGGTAGTCGCGAACCGCTTCGGCGCGGCGGCGATCGAGATCGTGATTCGGACCGGTGTTCTCCTTGTTGTCGTTATAGCCGATCACGATCGCGGTAGAGGTCGGCTCCTGCTTCATGCGGAGAGCGACGTCGTCCAGGATGGCCTTGGCGATGTTCGTCAGACGTGCCGAACCGGACTCGAAGTGGATCTCGTCGGTGCGGAGCTCGGTCGGAACGTGCGGCGGCGTCACCGGCGGCGGCTCAGGCGGAGCGACCGGTGTCGGTGGCGGAGGAGGCGGCGGAGGCTCCGGCAGCGGAGCCGGAGGAGGAGGAGGCGGCGCGACGGCCGCAAGGTGGAGCGGGGAGTAAGTAATCCCGACCAGGGCCGAGAGGGCGCAGTCATCGAGCTCGGTCACGGCGCACTCGGAATGATCGCGGCTGTACTTGGCCGCATTCCAGCGCACGCCGCCATTGATGGACCAGCCGGAGTCGCCGATCCAATGACGCAAGCCGGTGACGAGCAGGATCGGCGAGCGAGGCTTCACGTCACCGCCCGTATACATCTTCGAGCTGACCTCACTGATCCAGTTGGTCGTGCGCCAGAAGTGGATCGGATGATTCCAACCGAATTCGACGAGAGCCTCATTCGGAAGGCTGACCGAGTCGGGAACGAGTGCCGGGAAGTCGGAATGGTTTGCGCTGCGGTCGCCGACGATGGTGTAGGAACCGCCGACGGTGAACTGGCCCGACGTGAAGTGCAATCCACCGCCGAAGTTCGTGGCGCCGGTGGAGATGCCGCTGTCTTTGTTGCCGGTCGGAAGATCGGCGAACAGCGTGACCGCGAACTTGGACGTGGCGGTCGGCGCGCCAAAGGAGAACTTCGTGTCAAGGTGCAGGGGAGCGGCTCCGCTGTCGGCGAATTTACCCTGGTAGTAGAAGCCGTTGATGAACCCGTTGCGATCGCCGCCGTGACCCGTGATGCGGTCAAACGGGAGCGACGCCGAAATTTCCCAGTTGTCGGTCAGACCGTACCCCACCGATCCGTTGATGCGGTAGAGGTCGTATCCCATGTTCTTGTGGGGGCGGGCCGACGGGATGATGAAGGGGCCGGGAGCCGCTTCCAGTCCCCAGTTCTGGTAGTAGACGCCGAACGACCAGTCACCTCGCCGCAGGGTGTCGGCGGTGATGACGTTGAAGAGCCCGGTTTCTCCGGACGTCGTCGGTGCCACGAGGGCTGCCTGATCCGACAAACTGATCGAGGCCAGTGAGCTCGTGGTACCTGTGTCGTTTTGCGCCAACAGAGAAGGAACGATGAGGAAACAAAGCAAGGGGATCAGGGATCGAAATCTCAGACGCAACAA
>DATLWH010000314.1:0-5912 GCA_035576505.1 Thermoanaerobaculia bacterium
TCCAATGGTTCCCAACCATGTTTCCACCAGCCGCGGCCAACGGGCGATCGGCAGCTTGCCCGCGCGCAGGCCGAAGGCGTGACAGCCTTGCGCGTACAGGTGCATTTCCGTGGGGACGCCGGCTTTCTGCAGCGCGACGTAGTAGGCCAGCGACTGCTCCACTCCGTCCACCTGATCGTCCTCGGCTTGCAGCAGGAAGGTCGGCGGCGTGCCGGCGCGGACGCGGATGTCCGGGCGGAGGCTCAGATCCGTCTCGTCGCGGGTGGCGTGGTCCTCATCCTCGTGAGCCCAGAGGTGGCCGGGGTAAACGGCGATGGCGAAGTCGGGGCGGCAGCTCTGCTTGTCGGCCGCATCGACCGGCGGATACGTCCGCTGCGCGAAATGCGTACTGACCGCGGCCACCAGGTGCCCGCCGGCAGAAAAGCCGATCACGCCGACTCTGTGCGGATCGACGTGCCACTGGCCCGCGTGCTGCCGCACCAGACTCAATGTCCGCTGCGCGTCCTGCAGCGCCGTCTGCACCTTCGGGTAGTAGCGGTGGCCGTCCTTCCACGTCGGACCCGAGTCGGGCACGCGGTACTTCAGCAGCACGCAGGTGATACCGCGCGATGTCAGCCAGTCGCAAATCTCCGTGCCCTCCAGGTCCATGGCCAGGAACTGGTAACCCCCGCCGGGGAACACCACCACGGCCGCGCCGCTGTTGTGGCCCCTGGGTGCATACACCGTCATCGTCGGCCGGCTGACATCGTTGACCCTGGGCCACCACTGGCGTCCTGCGCCGGGGCCGACAGACTCCGGTTTCGGGTGAGGGATGGCATCGGGAACTGCGCCGGGCCAGATCGGCACCTGCACATGCCCAGGTGATGGTTGCCAGCCCTCCGCCTGTGCCCAGGAGTGAGCGAACAAAAGGGCAACTACAAGTGAGAAGGGGATGGATTTGTGCATTCCTAGGCGCCCTCCCGGCAATCTCTGCTGCGTGTGCCGCGATAGCGGCGGTGCGAGCGCTTTTTGCGAGCAACCCCTGGTCACTGAAGTCAGTGCAGTCGTACCGCGTCAGCGGCACTGGACGTCATCGGACGACTGTGCTTCCACTCCAGTGGCGCTGACGCGGCACGTGAGCCATGGGGTTACCAGGGGTGCTCGCAAAAAGCGCTCGCACCCCTGGCTATCTTCCTCTGCCGCTATCGCGGCCTTTGTCCGTTGGCGTTGCGCTTACGTTAGTGCGCATGGCCTTGCGCACCGGGTAGCGCAGGTGTGTAACGCCGACGCCAGGGATCACCGTCGGGTTGCCGAGGACGACTGGCGTGCCGGCGAGGCGGTCGAAGAGTCGAACTCCGGAGCCGAGAAGGACCGCGGCGATGTCGACGTTGAGTTCGTCGAGGAGCCCGGCATTCAGGCATTGCCGGATGGTGTCGGCGCCATGGACCGCAACAGACTTTCCGGCGGCGGCGGTTTTGGCCTGGTTCACGGCGCTTTCGATGCCGTCGGTCACGAAGTGTACCGTCGAGTTGGGCCGCGGCCAGCCGGCGGGGACGTGGTGGGTAAGTACGAATGCCGGCCCCCAGGCGTGGTTTCCGCCCCAGCCGTGGGCGACGTCGAAGGTGCGCCGGCCGGTGAGCACGGCACCAAGTTCGGACCAGAGACCGCGAAGGTGCTCGGCGCTCGGCCCGGACACCTTGAACGTCATGGGGTCCGACCCTCCGGTGTGGATTTCGACGCTGCCCGATGTGAAGTACCAGTCGAACACTTCGGCCACGCCATCGTTGCGGTCGGCGACGTAGCCGTCCAGCGACATGGACATGATTGCGACAACCTTCGACATTGCCATGTTCCTTTGGAGGGGTGGAGACTGCGTTCCGAGGATCGCGCGGTTACGACGAAAGAGTAGAGCGAAAGGTACTCGGGCAGGCCCGATGTGTCCATGGGACGCTGCTCGAGTACGCCGCCGGATGTCGTCCCTTTCAACCCAGAAACGCAGCAATCCGCAGATGACGCAGATAAAACGCAGATGGAAGACGGTTCTCATCTGCGTCATCTGCGGATAGGGCTTCATGCGCGCTCCTTGACCCCGGCCAGCGGCGACGCGATACTCTGAAAATGGAATCGCGTACCGATCGCCGGTTTGCCCTGCAGAAGGCTGCGTTCGCCGTTCTGGCCATCCTTGTCGTCCTGCTGTCCGTAGACATCCTGGGCGTGCTCGGGGCGGGAGACCGGAAGGAATCGCAGAGACGCATTCCTGATTCGACGCTCGCGGCGTGGAACACGCTCGACGCCGACGCGAGAGAGTTTCTCGACAAAGAGCACGATAACGTCGTCGCAGAGATAGGCCACCGCATCGAGCACGAACATCTTCTTTTCACGTTGAAGTTCGCACTGGTCGGAGGGATTCTCTATGGGCTGTTGCAGAGCGCCTTCGGCCGCGGCGCGACGCACATCGAGAAGACTCCATTCGCAGCCTTGATCGTCTGGGCCGCGGTCATCGCGGCCGCGATCGTCGACCTGCGCATCATGGCAAACCAGAGCTTTCTGGTCACGCTCGGGGGTTGGTCGCGGCAATATGAGGAGCTCCGGGTCGGCGCCAACGGAGTCGACCTGGCCTGGGAGGCATTCCTCGCAAACAATCTGCTCAGTCAACCGCACTATCCGGCACTTCGCGTGAGCAGCCAGATTCTTACCGCGCTCCTGTTTGCATTCAGCAGCTCATTGTTCTTATTGTCCGAAAAGAGCGACAACGATCCGGCCATCGCACTGGTAAGTGGCAGCTGTGCGGTTCTGAGTATCGGCCTGATGACCGTTGCCGCGATCAGTCTACGGAACAGGGGCGTGGCGTTCTTGTTATACCTGTCCCTTGGTGCTCTGGCCACGGTTCTCGCCTGCGTTCTTGCGTATACATCGAAGAAAAACCACCGCGCCGGCGGCTCTCAGGTGTCAGGATGAAAAAGGCTTATCCGCAGATGGCGCAGAACGCAGATGGAAGATGGTCTTATCTGCGCCCCATCTGCGTCATCTGCGGATCGTCGTCTCTGGGTAACATGCCATTCGCGGAAAGAATCAGCTGATGAATCTACGACGAATCCTCATCGCACTGGTGTTGACGGGAAGCCTCGCCCTCGCCATGTTCCCAGCGGCGGCGGCGGACACGGGAGCCCCCCGGTTGACGTTTCTGAGAGTGGCCGGAGCCGATGGCGGGCCGGGATTCGAGGATGGCGTATCCGGTGCCGCCCGGTTCAACCAGCCCGCGGGCGTTGCCGTCGACGGCAACGGGAACGTCTACGTCGCGGACCTGAACAACCACACCATCCGCAAGATCAAGGCGTTGGGAGTGGTCAACAGTATTCCGGTGGGAAGCGTCACCACGCTTGCCGGTCTCGCCGGATCCTCCGGCTCCGAAGACGGCACGGGCGGCGCGGCCCGCTTTCATTCTCCGTCGTCATTGGCGGTCGACAGCCGCGGGAACATCTTCGTGGCCGATCGGGACAACAGCACCATTCGAAAAATCACGCCCGGAGGGACGGTGACGACACTGGCCGGCCGGTCGGGAGAAAACGATTCTGTCGACGGCCCCGGAAATGTTGCACGGTTCAACCAGCCCTGGGCAGTGGCGGTTGACTCCAGCGGCAATGTCTACGTTGCCGACGCGGGCAATCAAACCATTCGAAAGATCACCGCCTCGGGCATCGTCAGCACGATTGCGGGACTGGCCTTCCAGAGTGGGAGCGCCGATGGCAACGGCAGCGCCGCACGGTTCTCCCATCCGCAGGGAATCGCTGTCGATGCCAGCGGGACGCTCTACGTGTCCGACACCTACAACAGCACGATCCGCAAGATCACAGGGGGAGTGGTCACCACGCTGGCCGGTGTGGCCGGATCGTTCGGCAGCACCGACGGAACCGGCAGTGCCGCGCTGTTCTACGAACCCGCCGGGATGACCATCGACAGCAGCGGGAACCTCTACGTGGCGGACCTGTACAACGAGGAGATTCGAAAGATCACGCCGTCAGGAACGGTGACCACGTATGCCGGGCAGGGGCCGTTCGGCGGGAATGTGGACGGCACGGGGAACGTGGCGCGGTTCCGCAATCCTCTCGGCATCACCGTGGACGCCGGCGGAATCCTCTATGTCGCCGACACCGACAATCACAGCATCCGCTTGATCGGCCCGGACCGGGCAGTCAGTACACTGGCGGGGACGGGCGCGCAGGTTGGTTTCTCGGACGGGACCGGGAGCGCAGCGCGATTCAACAATCCTTCCTCCCTCAGCTTCGACAGCAACGGAAACCTGTTTGTCGCGGATTCAGGAAACCATCTCATCCGAAAGATCACCGCAGGAGGCTCCGTCACCACGCTGGCAGGCACGGGAGGAGACCACGTTGGCAGCGCGGACGGCGTTGGAGGCGCGGCGAGTTTCTTCTTTCCCGATGGAGTGGCCACGGACTCCTCGGGGAACGTCTACGTCGCAGACAGCGACAACCACACCATTCGGAAAATCACGCCCTCGGGTGTCGTCACGACCCTGGCCGGTCTGGCCTTGCAGACCGGGACCGCGGACGGAACGGGGAGCGCGGCGCGATTCAACTTTCCCATCGGCATCGCCGTGGATTCTTCAGGAAACGTGTACGTTGCCGACACCGGCAACTACACGATCCGGAAGATCACGCCGGCGGGTGTGGTCACGACAGTGGCGGGGCTGGCCGGGCAGAGAGGCAGCGCGGACGGATCGGGAAGCGCGGCGCGCTTCACAGCGCTCGGAAGCATGGCCGCTGACGCTGCCGGGAACATCTACGTCGCGGACATCGATAGCCGCACCATCCGCAAGATCACGCCGGCGGGAGTGGTCACGACGCTGGCAGGTCTGGCGGGGCAGTCCGGGAGTGCCGATGGGACGGGAGCGGCGGCTCGGTTCTCCGGTCCCGAGGGAGTGGCAACCGACAGCAGCGGAAACGTCTATGTGACCGACACCGGAAACAATGCCATCCGCAAGATCACGCCGGCGGGTGTGGTCACCACGCTGGCAGGTTCCCCGAGCAATTCCGGCGAAGTCGACGGTACCGGAGCGGGGGCCAGCTTCGACCAGCCGTGGGCTCTGGCGGTCGATAGCAGCGGAAACATCTGGATCGCCGCAAGGTTCACGAATTCCATCCGCATGGGGAAGGTAGCGCTGGCCGATGCGGCCAGTATCGATTCGCCGACGGGAACCATCGGCGTAACCCGTCAGCTGTTCGCCTCGCCGAACACGGCGTCATCGTGGCAGTGGAGCGTGATCCGCAGACCTCCCGAGAGTACGGCAACGGTCTCGCTGGCATCCTCGGCCAATCCCACCTTCTCCCCCGACCAGCCAGGCCTCTACCTGTTCCGGCTCGTGGCCACTGGCGACGGGACGGCCAGCATCACCACCATCGGTCTGCAAGTCGCTGCCCGCAACCGGGCGGCGCGTCATTGAACCCTGTCGAAGCCTACAGTGGAGGACATTGATGTCACGACTACGGGTGCTCAGCTTCTCGATGTCCATCGACGGTTTTGGCGCCGGGCCGGATCAGGATCTTCAGAATCCCCTCGGCGTGAACGGGCCGGAGATGTTCGACTGGTTCTTCCACACGCGGACCTTTCAACGCATGCACGGCGGCGGCGAAGGGGAATCGGGAGTCGATGACGATTTCGCCGCACAGAGTTTCGACAACATCGGCGCCTGGATCCTCGGCCGAAACATGTTCGGACCCGTGCGCGGTCCCTGGCCGGATGACGAGTGGAAAGGCTGGTGGGGTGAAGAGCCGCCGTATCACGTGCCGGCGTTCGTTCTGACCCACCATCCGCGGGCAACGATCGAAATGAAGGGCGGCACGGACTTCCGTTTCGTCACAGACGGGATTGAATCGGCATTGCAGCAGGCGCGTGACGCGGCGCAAGGCAAGGAC
>DATLWH010000315.1:0-9970 GCA_035576505.1 Thermoanaerobaculia bacterium
GGCGGCGTCCCGCACCATCTCGGCCGCTTCAACTGGAGACCCGCAACGATGCCATTTGCCCGCATGGCGCTCATCGGAGTTGCCACCCTTGCCCTCGGAGTAGCGGCAGAAGCACGGACCGCCTCCGGCGCGATGGACATCGTCCTTCCAGCGCCTCACCCACGCCCCGCGGCGGTGGGCGCCGAGGCGCTGCGTCCGGCTCCCCAATTCGACGGTTGCGGCTCCACGGCGATCTCATGCAACACCGAGCTCCGCGCGCAGTTGTTCACCGGCGACTGCCTGGCGTCGAACGGCACGCTCTTCGATGAATATGTCTTTACTGGTGAGGCGCAGGAGTTGGTGACGGCGACGGTGCGGCCGCTCAGCGCAACCTATACCAACGCCTGGGTCGGCTTCATCCCCCCACCGTCTGACACGGCGCTGTCGCCCTTGATCTCGGGCGGTCCGGCCGCCACCGTCCGCTATTCGCTGCCGGTGACAGGAACGTGGAGACTGCAGCTGGGAACGAACGATCGTTTCGCCCTGGGCGATTACCTTCTCGACATGGCCTGCGATGACTCGCCGCCGCCCTCGCCGCAGCTCGCCTGCGTCGAGCAGGATCTCCTCTGCGGGCAACAGGCGACGTGGGAGCTGTCTTCGCTGAGCTGCATCGCCAGCTCCGATCCGAACCGCGTCTATGCGATGTATCGCGTGTATGGGGTGGGCGGCGACACGCTGAACATTCGCCTCACGTCCAGCGCGTTTGATCCGCAGTTCGGCATCTACGAATTCGCGCAGTCGTCAACGGCGCTTGCCCAGTCGTCGTTCTTGAATCCCACGACCGATACCATGGCCTTTCCGGTGCCGCACAATGGCTTCTACGACATCCTCGTCACGTCGGGCAACGTGCACGGAGCCGGGCAGTACACGCTCGCCCTCGACTGCAGTAGCTCCGGTTGCCTTACGCCGATCATTACGCAACAGCCGCAGGACGTCACCGTACAGCCTCTTTCCAGCGCGTCGCTCACCGTTCAGGCCACGGCCCTCGGGGATGTGGACTACGAATGGTTCGATGCGGCCGGGGCCCATCCGAATGTAGGGAGCGGCCCGAGGTTCGGCACTCCGCCGGTGACCGCGCCGCATGACTACTACGTCACAGCCACAACGCCGTGCGGAACGACGCAGTCCCGTACGGTTCATGTACAGCCGGCGGTCCAGCCACCGCCCGTGCCGCCGCGCCACCACGCCGTGCGGCACTGAGAAGCGATTACGCCGGTTCCAGGGTGGCCAGAAGCGGAAACTCCTGCTCCCGCGCCAGGGCGATGGTCTTCTCGACCTTCATCTCCGCCACCTCGTAGGTGTAGATGCCGGCCACGCCCACTCCCTGGATGTGGACGTTGAGCATCACCTGGATGGCCTGTTCTTCCGGCATGTTGAACACGGCCTCCAGCACCCAGACGACAAACTCCATCGTCGTGTAGTCGTCGTTGTGGAGGAGGACCTTGAACAGCGTCGGTTCGTCGGTCTTCTCCTCGCTCTCCGCGACCGGCGCTTCGTCGAGTTCCGCGAGTGGAAGCATCGGCATAACTTTATCGTGGAGCCGTGGATTCGTGGATCAGTAGATCACTCATCGGCCTCGGCGCTGATCCTCCTGATCCACTAATCTACGAATCCGATGCCCCGCCAAGCCGTCATCGCGGCGCTCATCACCGTCGCCCTCTACGGTACCTTCGCCGCAGTCGTTCTGCGAAGGAATGCCTTCGACGCGTCGCGCATCATCGTCGCCGGCGATGAGTTCACCGACCCGGCCGATGCCCCGAAGGGTCTTTCGGTCGCCGCCCGGGCGCCGGGATACGACGCACAGTTCTACTACCGGCTGACCCTGGCTCCGCTCTCGGCCGCCACTCGCGTCGCCGGCATTCGCTTCGACTATCCCGTCTATCGTGCACAACGGATCGGCTATCCGCTGCTCGTGCGCCTTCTGTCCGGGGCAAATCCGCAGGCGATTCCTTGGGTGATGCTGCTCCTCAACATCGCCGCAGGGGGAGTGATCGCGGCGACCGCGGCGACGATCGTGACGCGTTGGTGGACCGCGCTGGCGGTCGCGCTCTTCCCCGGATTTCTTCTGACCATCAGCCGCGACCTCGTGGAACTGATCGAGATCGCCTTCCTCCTGCTCGCGCTTCGCTTCCTCCTCTCCCGCCGCATCGCTGTCTCCGTCCTCTTCCTGACGCTGGCCGTGCTGACGAAGGAGACGGCCATCCTCTTTGCGCTCGCAGCCGGCGCGGCGACGCTCGTCCAGCAACGCGCCATCGTCCGTGCATCAGCCTTCGCCATTCCGGTTGCCGCGTACATCGGATGGAAGCTGTGGCTGTTCCGTCTCTGGAACCTCCCTCCGAACCTCGGCGCATCGGATCACTTCGCGCTGCCGTTCGCCGGCGTGGCCGCCGCCATGCAGGGCGCGAATCGTCTGCTTGTCATCGAAGCGGTCATCATCGCGCTCTTCACAATCGTGGTGGCGATGGCGTTCCGCTCCTCGCGCGCCGCGGCGCCAGTGAAGCTCGCCTGGGTCGCCTACGCGGCCCTCATCTTCACGCTCGGGGTCGAGTTCTGGAGGGAGGATTGGTCATTTCTCCGCGCCGCCTCCGACTACGCCGTCTTCGGCACGCTCATCGCCGTCGAGTCGGAGGCTCTTAGGGTTCCCGTCGCGCTGTTGGTGGTGGCGAGCTGGCTAGCGCTCGCTGGGCACATCATTGTTCTGCGCTGATTCGTAGATCGGTGGATCAGTAGATCAGTGGATCAGTGGATCAGTGGATCAGTGATCAGTGGATCAGTGGATCAGATCACGAACCTACGGAATCGATAGTTCTTATCCACTGATCGACTAATCCACTGATCGACTAATCTACTGCTCCACGCCGTACCGCTCGCGCAACACGTTCATGTGACGCTTCACGTGTCCCGCGGCGATGTAGGCGATGGCGCGAACAGTCAGCCGTTTGCCCGAAACGGTCCCTTCGCGCGACCAGGCCTCGGACGGCAGACTCGAAAAGAGGGCGATCGTGGCGTCGCGGACAGCCAGCTCCTCCTCGACGAGGCTCCGTATGCTTCGGGCGTTGAAGTTGGCGGCGGCGGCGTAGGCGTCAGGACCCCATTTCGGCAGGTCGATCCCGTCGTTGCGCGCGAACGTCAGCGCGCGAAACGTGTGAATCCGTTCCGCGTCCGCCATGTGACCGATGCACTCCCGGATCGTCCACTTCCGCTCCGCGTACCGATACCCGCCCCGTTCCTCCGGCACCTGATCGATCAACTGCCTGATGCTCTCGCGCCCCGCTGCCAGCTCCCCGAAGATCGGCCCCTGGATGAGCGAGACGTATTGCTCATGATGCGGTGAGTATTCGTCGGGTTGAGGGCGGTGGTTGGGCATCGGCGAAGTCTAATTCACGCGCAGACGCGGGGGGATCTCGAGCTTCTCTCTTCCCGTCCTCCGCGTGATCAGATCCCGCTCACGATTCCCGGCTCCGCCTCGACCGGCTCTTTCCCCCTCTGGAAGAGACGCGCGGTTTTCTCGCCGAGGAGCCTCGTCGTCCCTTCCTCGACGCGGAGGACTGACCCTTCCCGGAGGCCGACCACCGGCACGTCGTTCTCGTCGAGGAACTCGTGGATGCGTTCTTCGCGCGTTTCGCCTTTGTGTGTCGATTGCGGATCGGGATCGAGGTAGTGCGGGTTGATCTGATAGTTCACCAGACCGAGGGACGCGAATGAGGGCGGCTCGACGATCGGCATGTCGTTCGTCGTCTTCATCGTCGGCGCGGCGATGACGGTTCCGGCGCTGGAGCCGAGGTAGGGCAGGCCGGCGCGGACGCGGTCGCGGATCGGAGAGAGGAGATCGCGCTCATACAGCGTGTTCAGAAGACGGAAGGTATTGCCGCCGCCGACGAAGATGGCGTCGGCACTTCGAAGATCGTCGATCGAGATCACGTCGAGATCCATCCGCCCGAGGCGTTCCCGAACCCTCGCTGTGTACGCGGCGTGATCGCGGAAGGCGAACGGCACGAAGGCCACGCGCCGGCCGGCGCCGAGGAACGAACGAATCTCCGGCTCGGGATGGTCGAGGTACCCGTAACCGTGGACGTTGGAGGAAGAGATGAGAAGAAGGCGCATGTTGTGCGGAGTCTAATGATGCTCGCCCTCTTTTTCGCAGCCACCGTCGCCGTCACGAAGCCCGTTCCCCCCGCCGACCTCAAGACGCCGCCTGCCGACGCGCAGAAGAGCGCCGACGGGTTGGTCTCGAAACAGCTCGAGGCCGGGACCTCGGCCGAGCATCCGGGAGAGAGTGATTCCATCCACGTCCGCTATTCGGTGTGGAAGGCTTCCGACGGATCGGTGGTCGACTACTCGCGAGGCGATGCGCAGGTGTTCATCGCCTTGACCAAGCTGTTGCCGGGGATGCGTGAGATGTTCGCGCTGATGACGCCGGGCGAGAAGCGCCGGGCATGGATCCCTTCGACCCTCGGCGCCGGGAAGATCGCGGAGGGGGAGACGTTCGTCGTCGATGGCCAGCTCGTCGACATCGTCCATCCGCCGACCCCTCCGGCCGACGTGGCGGCGCCTCCCGCCGATGCGACGAAGACTCCCTCGGGCCTCGCCTACAAAGTCCTCGTTCCCGGAACCGGAACCGTACACCCGAGGAGCCGCGACAGAGTGCTCGTCCACTACAGCGGCTGGACGACGGACGGACAGATGTTCGACAGCTCTGTGATGCGCGGCGAGCCGATCGAATTCGTGCTCGACGCGGTGATCCCCGGCTGGACCGAGGGAGTCCAGCTCATGACCGAGGGAGAGAAGGTCCGCTTCTGGATCCCGGAGAAGCTGGCCTACAAAGGGAAGGCGGGGAAGCCGGCAGGGATGCTGGTGTTCGATGTGGAGCTGATCAAGATCCGGTGACAATCGTCTGACTGGGTCGGAAACGAGCGGTCTTGTCCATCCTCTTAACAGAGGTGAGTTATGAACCGTGCGGTTGCCTATTCAAACAACGATGTCGCCTTCCTGGTCTGGTCGTATGACGCTCCCATCGCGGACTGCCTCGGTTTCTCTGTTCGTCGCATCGACGTTGTCACGGGCGTGAAGACGCCGCTTCACGCGTGGGTCGGGTTCGAAGGCGAAGACAACAAAGCGTGGCAACCAAAGACGACCGATACCTGGCCCGTCCAGAAATTCAGTTGGCGCGACTTCGAAGCGGAAGGAGGCAAATCGTATCGATATGAAATAGTGCCGATGACTGGTACGCCCGGGGCACTCGCGGAGAGCGCGCCCGTGCTCATGACGAATGACGTCACGCTGACAACGGCTCGCGGCGACATATCCGTGGCCTTCACCAACGGCATTCTGTCAACTCAGTTTCTTGCTCACACGCTGCCGCCCGGGAAGGACGGACCGAGCCTCACAGCTCTTAAGAGCGACATTTTTGACCCAACCAACGATCTTAGGAAGAAGCTGGCAGGCGATGTTCTGCCGATGCTGAGGTTGCTGCTCGAACGCGCGAAGGAGAATGGCGGGGCCTGTTACTGCGCGCTCTACGAGCTTACCGACCCGGAACTGCTCGGACTCCTCGAGGGTAACAAGCAAGTACACCTGATCCTGTCGAATACCGGGAAAGACGACAGCGAGAACCATGACAGTCGTGTCGCTTTACATGCGTCGGGTATCGACATCAGCGACCGGGATGTCTCAGGTCTCGGCAATGGCGATCACATCGGTCACAATAAGTTTGTCGTGTACGTCGACTCGGACGACATCCCGAAGGCAGTTCTCACAGGCAGCACAAACTGGACCCCGAACGGCCTTTGTGCGCAATCGAACAACGCGATGTTGATCGAGTCCGAAGTTGTTGCGCGGCGATACCGGGATTACTGGGATCGTTTGCTGGCGGACAACGCTAAACAAGGCCCGGATCTGCGCACCAAGAATGCCGAAGCGGCGCCGCCTTTAGATCTCGATGAGGGTAAGACGAATGTAACGATCTGGTATTCGCCGAACACCGACCTGATCACCAAACCGTCACACAACCCCGCCTCGCCGCCCGATCTTGATGAGGTGTTCACGATCATGGCCGCCGCGAAGCAAGCGATCTTCTTCCTGATTTTCCTGCCAGGGACGCCGAGCATCATCGATGAGGCGCTCGATATGCACAAGAACAGCGAGACCCTCTTCATCCGTGGTGCGGTAAGCAGCCCGCTTGCGATGCCCAGCAGCGACGTGCAACTCGTTCATCGGCCTGGTGAACCGCCGGTCGTGGTGCAGGCCAGCGCGATCAAAGACGAGTTTCATTCGTGGGAGAAGGAGCTACTCAGCGCTGGTAACGCCATTATCCACGACAAGATCGTCGTCGTCGATCCGCTTTCCGACGACTGTGTCGTCATCATGGGGAGCCACAATCTCGGGTACAAGGCGTCATATTCGAACGACGAGAACCTGCTAATCATCCGAGGGAATCGCTCTCTCGCGGAGGCCTACGCTGTACACGTTCTCGACGTCTACGATCACTATCGGTTCCGCTATCTGATTCAGCAGCAGGAGAGCAAGTTCGCTGGATTCCTGCAGGGTGACGACCAGTGGCAGAAACCGTATTTCAGCGGTCCGCAACGCGCCGAAACCAAGTATTGGACGCAGACTTAGGGCTCACCGGATCGACGCATGGAGAAGGTGGTCCCGCCGGGCTGCGTCATTCGGCGATGATCCCTCGCTAGCACGATGAAACGCTGAGCCGTTTCACGTCACTACCTCAGCAATAAAGAGGTGGACCTATGCTGGAAAAGCTTCTCATCTACGCGATCCTCGTACTTGTCCCTCTGATTCCGGCCGTCGTGCTGTTCGCGACGTTGAAATCGACCGCGACGATCAAGGGGACGATCGCCGGCATTCCGATGGAGCTCGGCGGTGCGATCGGCGGCTACTTCGCCGTGGCGGCCTTCTTCGCCTCTGTGGTGGGGCCGCACCTCTACCCGCAGACGGCGCGCGTCGTCCATGTGCGCGGCTCGATGAAATTCGTTGCGGGGGCCGCGCCGACAGCGGCCGACATCAAGTGCGAGTTGCATCCGCCCGATCTCGACGTGCGCGATGGGCGCAACTTCGACTGGCCGGTGCCGGTCGTCGATGGCGTCCCCGCGGCGATCGTCCTGCAGCCAGCAGGCTACGAAGGGCAGACGCTCTTTCTCTCCGGCGACGCGCCGTTCGGTGCGCCGAACTACAAGCGCCATCCCGATAAGGACGGAAACATCATTTACGACGAACCGATCGTCTTTCAGAAGGTGCCGGCCACGGTGGTCGAGGCCGGCCCGTTGCCATCAACAGGAGGTTAACCATGACTCGACGCATCGCATCCGCAATCGTGTTTCTGCTTCTCGCCGCCGTTGCCGCCCAGGCCACCGTGCGCGGAGTGGTCCTGCGCAGCGACACCGGACAACCGTATCCCGGCGTCGCTGTGACACTGAAAGTTGGCAACGTCCGCTCGGTGCCCGCGTATACGGACGCCAACGGCAAGTTCTATCTGCAGAACGTTCCGGCCGGCACCTACACGATGGAGATCCGCTCGAAACGGAAGACCACCATCGTGCCGGTGCGCGTGACCGGAGCGGCCTATACAGACGTGCCTCAGGTGAAGGTCGAGTAGTCCGCCATCACGGAATGCGGTAGAGCCGGATCGACTTGCCGACGCGCACGACCGGCTCGTACGCGCGCAGCCAGGCGTAGGCGTCGCGGCGATTCGTCGGCCAGCCGAAGGTCAGCTCGTTTTCGCTGACGGCCACCCATCCGTGTACGCTCTTGAACTGCGGTAGCTCCTCGGCAGCAGGTACAAGGCAGCGCCAGTCGGCGGAACCGAAGTAGGCGAGGTAGAGGTGGTCGATGTGCTCGCGCCGGACGACCTCGGCCAGTCTCAATAGATCCTGGCCCCAGTCGAGATTGCTGTCGACGGCGATCCGCTCCGGATGCCCTCCCGCCGCCTCGTTGAAGTAGCTCATGTAGTCGGGATGGGCCAGTGCGGTGGCGAGGAAGTACCAGGCCAGCAGGACGATGACCACGACGCGCCGCCTGCGCCAAAGTGCCATGACAGCGTAGGCGGCACAGATCGTGAGCAGCGGGTAAAGCGGGAGGACGTGCCGTACGCCGATGTTGATGCCGGTGGTCAGCGTCGGCAGGAGCATTGCCGCTGGAGCCAGCACGACGCCGATGGCCTCGGCATTCCGCGACCTGATCATCAGAACGACTCCGATGACCGCGAGGATGAGGAACGCCAACGGCGTTTTGAAGAACAGGACGACCGGGAAGTAGTACCACCAGCCGTGATCGCGATAGGTGCCGAGGAGAAAGCCGGCGTGACCGGCGGATGAGTGCCGCTGTACCAGCTCGAGGCCGGCAAAAAATATCGGCGCCGGGATCGGATGATGAATGGCGATGCTCTGCCAGGCCGAGCGCATCGGCTCGAGGAGGCGGTCAGTGAGGGAGGGCGGTGGGAGCGGCGGCGTGCCGATCATCGTGTTGCCGTGGCGGCCTGCCATCGGCGAGGGATAGCCGGCTGCCTTCGCCCAATCAACGAAGTCGACGCCATGTCCCACCCGCTTCGCGGCATCCTCGGAGTAGCGGTAGTAGCGTTCGAGCAGGTCGAGGCGCACCCAGTCATAGCCCGGTTTCGTCGCGTACTCCGCCGCCGCGTGCGGCGGGAGCGCGGGCGCGAACTCCTGGAGACGCGCATCGTTCAGCAAGCCGAGGGAGAACTTGTAGCCCGCCCAGAACATTACGAACGCGACGAGTACGCCTGCAGCGATCTGCGGGATGCGCTGCCGCAGTACACGCGGAGCCGTTCGCGATGCAACCCGGGCGATGACGAGCATCGCTGCTGCCGCGGGGAAGAAGACGAGGAACGAAAACTTCGATAACAGCCCTATGCCGCAGCCGGCCGCGACCAGGAGTGCATTTGGCCAGGAGGGCGCATCGAGCCAGCGAGCGAGAAGAAAGAGCGCCGTTGCCGTCGTCGCAGCGGCGGCCATGTCCGTGGTGGCCAGACCGGCATGGCCGAGGATGGGAGGAAGCGCACCGAAGAGCGCCAGCGACACCAATGCCGCGCCGTCGCCGAACAGGCGCCGCGTCCACAGACCGACGATTGCCGCCCCCAGGAGGAAGAACAGCAGATTGCCGGCCCGCGCTCCGAACAGATTCCGGCGGTAGTGATCATCGCGCTCCAGAAGGGCGTTGCCGATCGAGAGCGCATCGTCTCCGCCGGTCTTAACGCCGCTGAGAGCGGAATCGAGCGCCAGTATGACGCGCGCCAGCGGAGGGTGCTCCGCATCGAGATCGTAGCGATTCGTGGTCAGCCACTGAAATCCCGAAGCGATATGCAGCGGTTCGTCGTAGGTCTGGCTGAAGACGCCGAATGTCGATGCAATGCGGAGAAGCGGGAGCGCGATGAGCGCGAGAACCAGGAGCGCCTTACTCCGCACCGATCACCCATTTCTCGTACGAGTCCCCCGGCAGCTCGCGGATGAAGCGCGATGGCTCCATCAGGACGTCCAGTCCGCCGCGGTCGCGGGCCATGACCGGGAAGACGAGGTAGAGCTCCTGCTTGGCGCGGGTGACGGCGACGTAGAAGAGGCGGCGCTCTTCTTCTTCGCCCGGGATGACGATCTCGTGCTCGGCCGGCGCGGCATCGCCGACGATCTCGGCCGGCATTTCCTCGATGGCCAATTCAGTGGTTCCGCGGACCAGCGCCTCCGTCAGCTCGAAGGCGGCGTGCAGCTCCTTCGGCTTCACGCGCACGATGCCGCCGGGGACACGCAGGGCACGTTGCGACGGGAAGCGGCCGTCGGCGAGCCAGATGACGAAGACGATGCGCCACTCCAGCCCTTTGGCCTGGTGCACGGACGACAGCACGATCTTCTCGTCCTCGGGGCCGACCACGGCGACGTCCTCGCCGGCGATCGGATTGGCAAGCGCC
>DATLWH010000316.1:0-12488 GCA_035576505.1 Thermoanaerobaculia bacterium
TATCGAATTGGATGCGGACGCGGGCGGCGGCGGGTGGTTGGTGCATCAGTGCTTCGAAGCCGAGGATCAGAGGGGTGGCGTCGGTAATCCGGCCTTCGTCGAAGAGGATGTGCGCCGAGGTGCCTTTCCAGTCGAGGGAGAGAACGGAAACCAGATCGACGGCGCGGTCGGCCAGGCCCGAATCGCCGAGGCGGCGGAAGGCGTCGATGAAGAGGGCCGAGGCGTGGATCGCTTCGCCGAAGAGACGGAGCTCGAAGATGAGGGGGCGGAGCGGACTGAAGACCGGGTCGGCGTCGAGGGGTGGGCGGAAGAGGAAAGCCTTGCGCGCCTCCTTGGCGCCGAAGCGCGCGCCGAGGGGGGATGCCGGCTCGAAGATCTGGGCATAGGCGCAGTCCTGGCTATGGGTGCAGGAGTCGGCGCCGGGGCAGGCAGCTTCACAGGCGGTTCGGCGGAGGATCGTTCCGAACGCTCCGTACAGGACTTCTCCGCGCCGCTCTGGAGCGAGCGTCAACGTCGTCCGCGGCCGCAGCTCGAACCGCAGCCGGGACATGCGAAGGGGAGGGGGCGTGTAGAGCATGATCGGAAAGGCGGAGCGTGTGCCTGAATGATATAGGGGAGGGGGGCTGTGGACGGATCGTTTAACGTGTTCCTCACCGACTCCTCCAACGCAACGAAGCGAGACAATCGGATTGGCGTCGCCGCCGCATCCGACGGGCCGCTCGGAAATGGCGTCAGCCGGATCTACGTGGGAACCAACAATAGCGCATTGCTCGAGCACAACGTGATTGCCTACAGCGGCGACTTCGGCGTCGCCATCGCGCGATTCTCGGCCGCGCAGATCCTGTCCGAATTCGGACCGTGCATGCGGATGAAGTCTCGTTTTCGTGCGCCAGCCGTAGACTGCGGATATCAGAATGGTGGAAATGCGTCCAATGTGGCAGCGCTTGTCTGACATCTACATCCTCATCTCTGACATCAAGATCATTTTCTCTGAATCTTAGATCATATTATCTAGCACTGGAATCACGATTCCTGTTATTCTGATGTTATGATCTGAATAACAGTATTGGATATCTGACAATTAGATCTCAGGATGTGGGAGGCAGATCAAAACATGCGAAAGACACCTGTGAAGGAGACCCATATCACCGTGACCAACGCGGAGCGGTCCGCTGCGGACGTGAAGAAGTCACTCAACGCGACCACGGAGGCGATCCCGGGCCTGATGCGGCCCCATCCGGCCACATCACGAAGCATTCGAGGCCACCGGACGGTGCCGAAGGATTTCATCCGTTCGATGATCAACGTCGTCGATCAGTTGGAGTTGCTCCAAACCGCGGGTTCGTTTGACACCCAGGAAGCGGAAGCGGCGCTGCAGTTCGAAGCCGCCTTCCGTTCCGTCGCGGACGACGTGGCCAGCCTGCTGGCCAATCTCAACTACACGATCGAGGCAAAGCTGGCCGCCGTCGCCGCGAAGGCGCTGCAGACCTACGCCGTCGCCAAAGGGTTGGCCCGCGATCCCCGAAACCGGAAGCTGACCATCCTCCTTCGCCAGCTCCAGCGCGACCTCGGCCGCAAAGGGCCGCGGAAGAAGAAGAAATAGCGGGGGATCGGAAGCAGGCGGAGGTTACCGGGTGACCTGTTCGTGCCGAAGTGTTCGCTGAGGCTCTGTGCGTTCACAAATGCTATCTTTCCGATCAGCGGCGCGCTCGTTCAAACTGCTCACCACGGAGACACAGAGATCACCGAGAGGTCTCTGTGGCCTCAGTGCCTCTGTGGTTGAATGAAGGGTCGCCTTCTCAGCGCCCCCGTTTCTGAATCCGCGTCTTGTAGGCGAAGGTCAGGATTGTTTCGGCCTGGACGGGCAGGCCGTCTTTGACGAACGGCTTGAAACGCCACTCCAGGAGCTGGCGGCCGGCGGCGTCGCTCATGTCGGGGTGGTCGGTGTTCAGGTCATGGGTCTCGCGAACGCGGCCGTTGCGATCGATGGAAACGTAGACGCTGAGCACACCGATGGGCGCTCCCTCCTCGATCGTTGGCCACTGCATGGCCGGGGCGTTCGTGGTCTGGCCGCGCGCGGCTTCTTCGCTGACCACGATCGTTTGAAGAGGGGTGTTTGCCTCCTGGATGGCGAACAAGGAGTCGGGCGGGTCTTTCAGCTCGGTCAGTTCGTCGATATGGGCCTCGACCTGGTTGTTGTGGTGAAGGTATTCGAGGATCTTGCGCGCCACGAGTTTGTCCAGGAACGGTTGTGGATCCGAATAGTAGGCGTTGTACCCGGGCTTGCCCACCGATGCGATGAGTCCCTGTTCAAAACAGAAGCTCGCGTAGACGTCATTCGTCACCGGGGCAATGCCCACGGCAGTTGCGAATCGGCGGCAGAACTGCTTGCCCCCTCGGTGGGGATTGTCGTCCGATGTGGATAAGTCGATGCCTTGCAGGGGAGCGCCGGGGTCAACGATGGCGTTGACCAGGGTTCGCAACCAATTGGGATCGTAGTCGCCGTCCAACTCTTCGCGAACCCGGTCCCCATTGGCGATGAGGGTCTGCGAGAAATGGGGCGCGGTGACGACGCGCCGCCACTTCTGTGCCGAGACCCAATACAGCTCGATGCTCGCCCGGTAGTCGGCGTTGGCCGGGTTCTTCGGGTCGATGATCGTCGCTTTGAGATGAAAGGCGGCCGAACCGGGCAGAGTGAGCTGTGACCGCTCGATGGCATGTTTCGGCAGCTCGAGAATGGAGTCGCTCTGGTTGGGCTTGGAAGTCTGGGCATGAGCGGGAGAGCCTGCCAGCAGGCACAGAGTGGTCAGCGCGAGGCAGATCGATCGCATGGTGGCCTTTCATTCGGAATAACGAGGTTGTCAGGCGGCTATAGCTTGAATTCCATCTTCACCATGTAGAGGGCTTTGACGGGCGTTTCGTTTTCTGTTCGGGGCTCGAAGCGCCAGCGCTTCATGGCCTCGAGAGCCGTATACGACAACGTGGGTGCCGGAAGCGCTTTGATCAGCCGCGCGCTGGTGACGGTTCCTTTCTCGTCGATGACGAGCTCGACGAAGAGGACTCCGGTCACTCCCAGCGCCCTTGCTCCCCGAGGAAACGTCGGTTGCACCTTCATCACCAGCTTGGGGTCTGTCACGTTTCTGGGCACCATCAGGTCACGGGGATTCGCGGCCGGGGTGCCTGGTTCATGCGTAGGATCCGTACCCCAATGGGGAAGGGGATGGTTCTTCAGAAACGTGCCTGGCTGGCCGTACATGGAGAGGTCGCCGCCGGCCAGCTCCGGGTAGAGATTGACGGCCATGTGCCAATACCAGACTGCTTCCCGCTCCTGTCCGAGACCGGCATGCGCCAGCGCCTTGTGGACCAGGACTACGCCGAACGACTTCGTTTCGTCGTCGCCGCGTCCCAGCCGGTCGACCATCTCATCGATGACGCCGTCGGCGATGCTCAGGGACTTCCCGTAGCTTCCGTCCCGCAGCAGCTCCGCGCTCTCTCGAATGCTGCGTTGCCATCGGTCGACGGTTCGCTGCCGCTCGGCCGCAAGCGCGGGGTTCGCCGGCGGCATGCTGCCCGAGCCCGACGAACAGGCATTCATGAGCAGGAAAAGGATCGCCGTTGCCGCTGCGGCAAGGAATCGTTTCGCCATCGTCCGAATGGTTGTTTCCAGGAGCGGAAAGCATACTGCGGCCAAAGGCCGGCGGCCAACGTGCGCGCCTCGTAATGGGGAGGATCATCTCGTCGGATGATGCGCGCGGCCGTGTTTGCAAAACCAGTCGGTGCTTAGCCCTCGCTTGGCCGCAATTCTCACCAGCGCATTGAGAGTGTTGACCTGTCATCCAACCTGTCATCCTGAGCCTGCCGGAGCCGCTGAGCGAGCGGTAGCGAGCGAAGTGCGGCGGAGGACGGCGAAGGATCTCCAGTGGCAGCGGCTGGGGCAGAAGCCTAGATACGCTTTGTCGTTGATCTTCCTCACAAAAACCACAGTTTCGCTCCTGCCCCAAGCAGCGCAACTGGAGATCCTTCGCCGTCCTCCGCCGCCATTCGCTCGCGATGCTCGCTCAGCGGCTGCGGCAGTCTCAGGATGACAAATTGCCCCGGAGCTGCCGCCTACGCGTCACTGACCCGCGGTCGGCGATAGTTCCTGCCGGAAAGCCTGGGTATCGGCCAGCGCCGCGTCGAGAGCTGACTGCACTCTGGCGCCGTCGTTGGCGGCGCTCTGGACGACGCTCGTGCCGCGCACCTTGCTCTGCGTGGCCTCGGTGAGGTCGTTTCCGATCACGGAGCGGATGTCGTGCAGGTCTTTCAGCAGGGTGTCGGTAGCGGCCGAGGCGGCCCCGTAGGAGGTGCGCAGCCGCTCGTATTGCTCCCGAACGACCTGGCGGCGCTGGTCCGCGATGGCCTGCAGCTCTGGGCTGGAGACCTTGGCCGTCTCTTTCTTCCAGCTCGTGAAGTAGTCCGCCGTCTGGTTCTTCAACGTGTCGTTGCTGTTGTGAATCGATGTGGCCGACTTGTCGAGTGCCAGCAGGTCCCGGGCGTACGCGTCGTAGGCCGCGCGCAGCGACTGCGGCGGGGCGGACACAAGATTGTTGAGCGAGGCCAGCGTGGTATCCACGCGGGCGCGGGCCACGGTTACCTCCTCCTGCATTGTCGAGAGGGTCTCCGACGTGTGGACGGCACGGTCGGGTGCCGCGGTGGAACAAGCCATGGCGAAAAGAAATACAGGGATAACCGCTGAAAGTCTGCGCATGGAGGTTCGGAGTGCAAGAGCTGGTCCCGAACGGGGATTGTTACCCGACGGTTGGGGAGATGAGCTGATCGTGGAAGGCAAGCAGAGATGTTCATGAGCACTGGGCCTTGAGATTGGGCCTTGAGATTGGACGTTCAGGGTACGTATTTGGAAATCGCTGGCAACGTTAGCGCGAAGCACGCCGGAGGCGCTGTCGTAGATTAGCCGGTGGCAAGCGCCGAAGGACGCGCCGCCACCGGTTAGTGATCACCACCAGCACCGACCCCGGAGGGGTCGCATACTGCGCACACGTCACCAGAGGAAACGTTCGTCGAACTCGATATCGTGTTTCTTCAACAGGTCGAGATACTCCTCCTGAAACGATCGCTTTCGGTGATGTTCCTCCTGCCTGGCGATATAGTTCCGGACGGTTGCGACATTCGAGCGGCTTACCGTGAACGCGCCGTAACCTTCCTGCCAGGCGAACTGCGGCAACCGAAGATCCTCGTGTGCCCATCGGGACGAGGCTTTCTTGATCTCTCGCAGGACATCAGCAAGACAATGCGTTGCGCGAAGACCGAGGAGTAGATGAACGTGGTCATCGCAGCCACCGATCTCCTCGGGCACTCCATCCAGTGTCTTCACGCATCCGCCGAGGTAGCCGTGGAGGTCATTGCGCCAGTTTGGCTTGATCCACGGATGGCGCTCTTTCGTACTGAAGACAACGTGGTAGTGAAGGCTGAGATGAGTTGACGGCATGTGCAGACCCTCCGGTACCCCTGCCGGGGTACGACATTTCTGTGGATGTTAACCGGTGGCGGCGCGTCCTTCGGCGCTTGCCACCGGCTAATCTACGGCAACGCCTCCGGCGTGCTTGCGCTGAACTATCTGTAATGTCAAAAATCCGGAATCGCATCGTGGAGCGGGACGGCTGAGAAAATCCTTACCGATGACTTCGATCCCGACACGACACCAATCTCTCCCTCCTGACCTGCTGCGCCATCTTGCAACGCTTGCCGGTATCCCCCGAGGACGAACGGCAACAACGAAGTGGCGGCCCCATTCGAGGCCGCCACTCCATGCGAAGTGTGCCGAACCGCTACGAGATGTAGCCCGCACCGGCCGCGGGTACCTCGCTGACGGCGGGGATCGGCCGGAAGACGCAGACGCCGATGTGCTCGAGGTGGAGTCCCGTGTAGATGATGATGATTCGGTTGGGGTTGGAGTCGACAAAGCAGGTGAAGCGCCATCCCTTGATCGTGTGAACGGGGTAGTTCAGATCGCAGTATCCGTGGGTGGTGTGCTTGCCGCGGCCGAATGACGGCAGGCACGTGGCCGTGAAGCGGGCCAGCGGCCGGTCGCTGCCCGGGGCGAAGATCTCGACGTTGGCGTCGAAGAGGAAGTCGCCGCCGTCGTAGGTGAGTACGGCGCGGTAGCGCTGCGCTTGCGTCGACCGCAGAGCCTCGGCCACCTCGGGAGTGAGGATGTCGGGGCGCGATTCGAGCGCCTTCAGCAGTTCGGCGTTGGACTGTTGTACTTCGTTTCCTTTGACTTCGACCGGTGTGTTGTTGTTTGCCATGATGGTTCCTCTCTTTCTCTGTTGAACCTCATCAGTGAGTGCTGCGTCTTTCGTGGGTTTGCTGCGTTCGAGGCCGGCATGCCTTACCTTCTCGCGCCTCTTGGACAGACGAGGTGCGGAGGTTTTCCACGGCCACCTAAAATTCAGGCAGGATTTGTTATCCTTCTCTCCGCCCATCCCGCGCCCATGAACCCCGGAGAGGAGCTGTTTCGCTCGAATCTCGCGCTGATCGACCGCGTGATCCGCCGCGTTTGCGCCCGGGGACGGTTGTACGGGGCGGACGCGGAGGACTTCGCCTCGGAGATACGCCTGGCGCTGATGGCGAACGAATACGCCATCCTGCGGAGCTGGGAGGAGCGCTCGTCGCTGGCGACGTTTCTGACGATCGCCATCCAGCGGCTCTTCATCAACAGCCGCGTGCGCGAGAGCGGCAAGTGGCATCCGTCGTCCGAGGCGTTGCGGATGGGAGCGGCGGCGGTGGAGCTGGAGAGGATCGTGCGCCGCGAGGGACGCTCGCTCGAGGAAGCGCTGCCGATCGTGCAGGCCATCGATGCGTCGCTCACGCGCGACCAGGTGGCGGCCATGGCCGGCCGTCTACCGGAGCGTGCTCCGCGCGCGCGGGCCGCGGACGTCGATCCGGACATGCTCGCCGGCGGTGAGTCAGCCGACCGGCGCGCCGTCGAATCGGAGGCGCGGCGCGTCTCCGATCTGGCCAGCGACGTCGTCCGCCGCACGATGGCGTCGATGCCGCTGCAGGATCGGATGATCCTTCGCTCCCGCTTCGGAAAGGGGATGACCGTGGCCGACGTCGCCCGGATGATGCAGATCGAGCAGCGGCCGCTCTACCGCCGCATCGAAGCGAGCCTCGGCACGCTGCGAAAGGCCTTGACCGAGGCAGGCGCCGACGCGGCCACGATCGCGGAGCTGATCGGTTCGCCGTTCCAATCGATGAATTTCGGTCTCACCGAGATGGAAAACGCCGGAGACCGTTTGTCCAATGGTGTGGAAGGGAATGCGACGCGAGGTTCGGCATGAGGGAAGTGACCGGGAAGCATCCCGCCATCGAGACGCTGGCCGAGTACACGGAAGGACGGCTGCCCGCGCGCGAGCTGCCTGGTCTCATGGCGCACCTCGACGAGTGCGAAGCCTGCATGAGCGAAGTCGAGCTGGCCAACGACGCCATCCGCGAGGAGCACCTCAACCCCGCTAGTCCCTCCGCGCGCTGGCGGCGGGACTTGCTGGCCGTCGCGGCGGCGGCGGCCGTCGTGTTCGGCTTGTCCTTCATCGCTCTCCGGCAGGGATGGTTCCGCTCGCCCGAGGGACGTCTCATCGCGGCGGCGCCGCATTCGGCCCGCGTCGTCGAAGCGCGTCTGAGCGGCGGATTCGCGTGGGCCGCGTACAACGGCACGATGCGCGCCGGAGAGACGGCCGCCGATCCGGAGCGGCTGCGGCTGGCCGGCGCCGCGGCGGACGCGATCGACCGCGGCAATCACGATCCCTCGGCGCCGGCACAGCACGTGGCGGGCATGGCGCTCGTGCTCATCGATCATCCGCTGGAAGGGGTGGAGAGGCTTCGCAAGGCCGCCAGTGCCGCGCCGAAGGATGCCAAGAGCTGGAGCGATCTCGCAGCCGCCGAGTACGCGGGCGCGCTGAGTCTCGGCCGTCCCTCGCTCTATGCACAGGCGCTCGGCGACGCCGAGCACGCGCTCCGGCTCGACTCGCGGATGCCCGAGGCGCTCTTCAACCGCGCTCTGATCCTCGGCCGCATGGGATTGACGGATGAGGAGCGCCGCGCCTGGGCTGACTATCTGGCCGTGGACGGCACCTCGGAATGGGCATCCGAGGCGCGCAAACGGCTGGCGGCGCTGCCGGTGGCCGGCGGTGCCACGTTCTTCGACCGCAACCGGCAGCGACTCGAAGCCGCGGCGGTTGCCGGTGACGCCGCGACGGTGAGAGTGATCGTCGACGGCGACCGTGAGCGCGCCCGCACATTCGGCGAGGTGGAGTACCTCGGCCGCTGGGGAGAGTCGTTCACGAACGGCGATGCGGCGGGGGCGTCGTCGTCGCTGGCCGTCTCGCGCGCCGTCGGCGACGCTCTGGTTTCGCTGTCGGGCGAGTCGCTGCTCCACGACGCGGTTCGCGCGATCGATACAGCCGCCAACCCGGCTGCGCTGGCGGAGGCGCACGTCATCTATCGGCGAGGGAGGATTGCGTATAGCAAGAGCAATCTGGCGGCGGCCGAGGGTGATCTGCGGAGAGCAGCCGTTCTCTTCGCCGCGGCCGGTGATCCGCTGGCGTTCATCGCCCGCTACTACGCGGCCAACACCCGTTTCGATCAACATGACGCCGAGGGTGCCCGTCGTGAGCTCGACGTGCTTGCCGAGGAGTTGCGCGGCCGGCCGCAGTACATCGACGCGCTCGCGCAGGTTCAGTGGGAGTTGGGGCTGTGCCGGAGCGCGCAGGGCGACTGGAGCGGAGCGCTGGCGTCGTTCACCGATGCGGCATCGCAATTCGAACGTCTCGGCGAGCGCAGCAACATGGCCGTGATGAACGCGCAACGGGCCTGGATACTCGACCTGCTGGGCCGTCCAGAGGAGGCGTGGTCGGCACGGATCGCGGCCTTTGGCGCGGAATCGCACGAGCACCGTGGAGATCGGTTCGCCTCCGCCCTCGGCTGGGCGACAGTGGCCGAGGTGCGTGCCGGTCATGGCGAGGCTGCGCGGGCGCTGCTGACCATCGAAGAGCGGATGCATCGTTCCGCGGGAAGCGACGCACTACTCGTGCATGCTCTCGAACGCGAGGCGGAGCTCGACGCCGCTCTGGGTGACGACGCCGCCGCGCTGACCGCGGCCAATGAGGCCGGGCTGGCTGCGGGAAGAGTGAGTGATCCAGCGCTTCGGTTGCGCGAGCCTGCGGTCGCACAGTTGGCTGCCGCGGTGGCGGAGCTCCGCCGCGATCCGAACAGAGCTCAGAAACTATTGGCTGAGGCCTTGCCCAGCCTCGAAACAGCCAGATTGCGTGACCGGATACCCGAAGCGGAGCTGCTGCTAGCCCGAGCCTCTCTGCGACTCGGCGACAGCGAGGCAGCATCGCGTGCGATCGACGCGGGCATCGCTGCGCTCGACCCACTGCTCGTGCCGGTCGGCTCGGGAGCAATCGCCACAGGCATCGACGACGCCGCGCCCGGACTGTACGAGGAGGCGGTGCGTCTTCATCTCGATCGGGGCGACGTCGCCGGCGCCTTCGCGTACTGCGAACGCGCACGCGCTCTCCCGCAAGGTGCTGTGGCCGACGCGCACGCGTTGCAGCAGCGCCTCGTTGGCACAGGCACGGCGATTCTGGAACCTTTCGTACTCGCCTCGGAGGTGATCGTCTTCGGTGTCGATGAGCGCGAGATCACGGCGTCGCGTCATTCGATCGCTCGCGCAGGCCTTGAATCGCTGGTGGCGCATAACGCCACGGTCGAGCTGTACGATGCGCTCATCCGGCCGAGCGATCTGATGATCGCCCGGGCGCGGCACCTCATCGTCGTTCCCAGTCCCGAGCTCGCAGCTGTACCGTTCGCCGCACTGCGCGATGGCGATCATTATCTCGTCGAGCGGTTGCCGGTCTCGATCGCCCCGAGCGCGAGTGCCATCGTTCGCGGGCCCGAGCGCACTCGAAAGTCGGTGATTGCCGCCGCGCTTCCCGATGCCGTGGGGGGAGGGTTGGCCGCGTTGCCGGAGAGCGGGAGCGAGGCCGACGACGTGGCCCGGCTCTATGCACATGGCGAGGCGCTACCTCATCCGACCTTTGCCGCACTGCGCGATGCGGCCGGGCGGGCGGACGTCGTCCACATCGCCGGCCACACGGCTCGTGAACGCTCCGGTGATGCTGCCCTGGTTCTCGGAAATGAGCGGGTGGCCTGGGCCGACATCGCCGCGCAACCGTTCGGGCGAGCCGACACGATCGCGCTCGCCGCCTGCGAGACGCTGCGGCAACCCGCGCGCGCGGACGTCCGCGCGCTGAGCCTGGGCGCGGCGTTCCTGGCCGCCGGCGCGCATCACGTCATCGGTACACTCACGCCGATCAGCGATGTCGAAGCCCGCAACCTCTTTCGCGAGATTCATCGCCAGCTCGCCGCCGGCGTCGAGCCGTCGGAAGCCGTGCGCCGCGCGCAACTCGCCGACCTCGCCGCAGGCCGCTCCGGCTGGCGGGCCGTGGCCATCATGACGAACCGGATCCCTTTCTGAGGAGGAAGCCATGGACAACGTCGTTCGTATCCACTTCCGCGGCATCTGCACGCATCTGGTGAATGGGTCGCCGCACAAGGGGGCGCCGAATGACATCGGCCTCAAGCCTGTGCATGATCGGGAACCGCACCTGCCGATCCAACACCGCGTCCTTCTTCCGTGGTCGCTGGACCTGCCGGAGAATCTGAAAGACATTCCGCAGCATTACCCGAGGTTGCGCTACCGGACGGGTGACCTCGCCCCGCATGAGGACTGGCGCCCAAAGCCTTTGCCTGACGATTGGTGGGAGGTGGACCTGACTCGCGTCGCGGTCTGGTTCCGAGGGGTGGACGAGACGAAGAGCGGGAATCCCGCGGCGCGCGCGCTGGCGGAGCTTCCGAGCATCTGTCTGAAGACATCGGATCTGTATCCGATGCCATTGCCCGATCCCGCCGCGTTGAATGCCTTCCATTTCGAAAAAGTGGCCTCCTATGTCGATTTTTTCGGCGACCAAACGCATGAACGACTGACCAAGCCGGTCATGAACGAAGTCATGACCACCCTTCAAGTCAAGGACACCCCCCGATTGGTTTGGATGCCATTTGGCTCGGCCACTGTGACGGTCGAGATCAAGCGTGGAGCGACGCTCGAGATCAGCAATGTCGCTCAGTTGCCTGCGCCATGCCGCGAGCGGGACTACCTGCTTCACTATCGCGCCACCCTGCTTGATCTGTCTCGAGAGCCGGTTCCGGAATGGAAAGTTGATCCTGAGTACCAGCTCGATCCGGAGCAGCCGGGTACCCCCGGTCCCGACGGTGTGTTTTGTTCGAGCAGTACATATCCCTGAACACCCGTAGGCGCGCTCTGACTAGAATTGATTCACTACTGCGATAAGGAGAAAACCGAATGCCTCGTACTAGGAAGATCAATGTATTTCTTGTCGCTCTCTGTGGTCTCTTTCTTCTGGGTGTCTCGCCCGCACCACGGCGTGGCGCTGACGTCCACATCACGTTCTCGGGCCTGATCTGTCACGTATTCGAGGCGGGACATGCGCCACGATCGGTAGCCGTGCGGGGGACTAATGCGATGCCGCACAAAGCGATGCTCTATCTCCAGGAAGCAGCGATCGAGTCGAGCGAGATACCGCTGACATGCGACAGAGGGGAATGTACGCTCGATCTTACGAACACGGGACTCCGATTCGCTCGGGCCGGCAGTCCGTCGTTCACCCCAGGCCGATCGTTCGACACGATCACTCCGCACCTTCGGGCCGTTACGAATGGGGAGATGGCTGCTCTGCGCGAGGATGTGTTCGAAGACGTGCCATTGCCAGGCAGCCTGATCTCAGCGTCATTCCTACTCCCTGCCGGCACTCTCTCCGCGGTCGCATACGATCAGCTCGCGCGCTACGAGCCTGACTTCGAGGGACGCGGAAATCGCCCGTTCGCGCGCGAAGTGATGCTCGATGGCCACGTACCGGTGGGTCAATTGCTTGTGCGGCGGTACGGGGACGATGCATGGCGTCGCATCACGTTTACCGACAATATCGAACTCCGTGTCGTCAACGAGCCTGAGCTGAATCCGATGCTCCAACATGCTGACCTCTACTACGACCTTGCCAGGATTCCGCTGTCGACCCGCCCGACTATCGTGCTGCCTGCTCAGAGAGATCACGTTGTTGCACTAGGTCCCGATGGAGCGTTCTGCGGGAACAGCACGTATCCGTGAGAGCGGGATGGGCCTCCGCCGGCCTAGCATGGTTCGTGCTGGCCTTGATCCGCGAAAGGAAACAACGATGAGCCAGCTCAATCCCTATCTGATCTTCAACGGTAACGCGGCCGAGGCGATGCGGTTTTATGAACGCGCGTTGGATGGCAAGCTCGACCTGATGACCAACGCCCAGTCGCCGGCGGCGGAGAAAGCTCCGCCGGGTAACGAAGAGCGGATCATGCATGGGCGGCTGGTCTTCGAT
>DATLWH010000317.1:0-4664 GCA_035576505.1 Thermoanaerobaculia bacterium
AACGCGCGTCTGGAAGCGCTGCGGCGCTCGGCGGACCCCGTGCTCGTGGCTGCGATCGAGGATGCCATCGAGAATGGGAAGGACTCCGACCTCCACCGCATCGATCCCATCCAGTTCGCCCTGGCCAGAGGGCTGAGTCAGGAGGCGACTCTCGACGCCTTCATCCGAGCCTCGCGCCTCGGCATCTTCGAAATGTCGTGGAACCTCCTCTGTCCCGGCTGCGGCGGCGTTCTGGAGGCGACGACCGACCTGAAGGCGATCCAGGACAACTACAACTGCGCTCTCTGCGCCGTCGGGTACGAGCCGACTCTCGACGAGATGGTGGAGGTCAGCTTCAGCATCAGTCCCGCCATCCGCCGCATCTCCATGCACGATCCCGATTCGGTTCCTGTCCTGGACTACTACCGCTTCCTCCACTTCAGCAACACCATGGTCCTCCCGCGCAGCGACGACTACCACAAGCGTTGGGACGAGTTCACGATCGAAGCGGAGGAGGTTCTGCCGAACGAGAAGATCATGATGTCGATCCAGCTTCCGCCGGTCTTCACCATTCTCTTCGAGCCGATCTCACACCAGGCTCTCTTCCTCGACGTTCAGGGAGAGCCGGTGAAGGAGCGCCGCGATCTGACGGTCGTCTACGGCGAGGGCGGCACCATGACCCGGACCGAGGTGATGGCGCCAGGCCCGCTGCGGCTCACGCTCGTCAATCGCACCAACCGGCGCATCCTTCCCGGCCTCTTTCGCGGGGGCGACGCATTCCATCATCAGTTCGGGGAACGGCAGCAGTTCCTGACCGCCAGCCGTCTCTTCACCAACCAGACCTTCCGCGATCTCTATCGCACCGAGGCGGTGAACGTCGACCAGAGGCTGAAGATCGCCAGCCTGACCGTGCTGTTCACCGATCTCAAAGGATCGACGGAACTGTACGAAAGGGTGGGCGATCTGGCCGCTTACGATCTCGTGCGCGCCCATTTTCGAGTCCTGGCCGACGTCGTGCGAGGGGAGTCGGGAGCTGTGGTCAAGACGATCGGCGACGCCGTGATGGCCACCTTTCCCACCGCGGCCATGGGTGTTTCCGCCGCCCTGAAGATGCGCTCGGCCATGGACCAGCTGAACGAGTCGCGAAAGCACGAGGATCTGCTGGTGAAAATCGGGATGCACGAGGGACCGTGCCTGGCGGTCACCTCGAACGATCGCCTCGACTATTTCGGACAGACGGTCAACATCGCCGCCCGGGTGCAGGGGCTGGCCACGTCACGATCCATTTTCGTCACCGAGCCGGTCGTCACGAACGTCGAGGTGCAGGGGCTCCTGTCCGCAAACTCGCTCCGGCCGACCACGCATCGTGCCCTGTTGCGCGGCATCGCCGACGAGCTGACCGTCTACGAGATCCCGTAGAACGATTGCCGGCTACGGCCACTTCGGGGCCGGCTTGCCGAGCCATACCCAGGCGATGAAGTCGACCAGCGGCGGTGTCGTGCCGAGCTCGCGCAGGCGGATGTTGACCTGGCCGCGGTGATAGGTCGAGTGGGAGGGGAGTTGCAGGAGCGTCTCGCCGAGGGTGGAAGGGTGGGCTTCGAAACCGGAGCGCTTCGCGAAATAGGACGACCAGGAGAGCACCATCTCCCTGTCGACCGCGTCGGGTGTCAGCGAGGCCACGTAGGCCGGCGCTATGGCGTAGAAGTCACGGGCCAGTTGACGAACGTCGTCGAGGGTGGGGTAAACGTCCGGTTTTGTGAACACGACTTCTTCGCCGCGCCAGGTTTGCAGGAAGGCGTGCTGCGTGGCGTGAATGTGGTACAGCCGGTCGTGCAATACCTTGTCGCCGGCCGCGGCCGCGCAGTCACCGGCGGCGCGCCAGACCGTGGCATCCGCCCACTCCATATGGTCGAAGAGCGGTCGGACGGCGGCAAGCATGGTCATGCGATCGGTTGCGTGCGAAGGGGCGTTTCGAGTTGCACCAGGCCGTCGAGCAGGTGCTCGTCGACGCCGGGATCGACGTCCCGCACGAGTGTCAGAACGCGGCCTACGTGCTGGATGATGACGAGCAGCGCGCCGTAGAGAGGCTCGGCCTTTGAGCGCTCCGCCGTCTGGAACGGGTAGCGGCGGCCGATGAGGTGCGGGTCGAGCGAGTTGAGGCAGCTCACCGCCTGATTGAGGCCCCAGGCGATGCGGTCCCCGAGGTCGTGCGGCGGATGGATATTGCGCGAGTGCCGGGCCACATCGGAGAGGCGGTCGATGGCGCGGCAGAGCGCGCGCAGCTCGTTCTCCAGCGGACCACGCCGAGGATCCTCCGCGGGCAGGCCTGCGTAGGGTCCGAAGAGAAGCTCGATCCGGCGGCGCAGATCCTGATCCACTTTCCACGACATCCACTCGGCGGAAGGGACGTGCCGCATCGGCTCGTTCCTTCCCCATGTTTCCAGCAACGACCGCCCCGCGGCGGCCTCGTCTGCGTCAGTTGCGAGCATGCTAGTCATCTGTTAGGGTCACGCACCTATGAATCCTGACCCGACGCAGTTCGAGGAGCCCATTCTGCAGCTCCGACGCCGGATCGAGGAAACCACCGCGACTGAAGGAGATCCGAGCCAGCTCGCGGCACTGCAGGAAGAGCTTACCAAACTCGCCGACGAAATTTACGGCAACCTGACCCCGTGGCAGAAGACGCTCGTGGCCCGGCATCCGCAGCGGCCCTACACTCTCGACTTCATCGGCTACCTTTTCGAGGAGTGGACGGAGATCCACGGGGACCGCAAGTTCTCCGACGACCCCGCCATCGTGGCCGGATTTGCCCGTTTCCGCGGCACGCCGTGCGCCATCATCGGCCACCAGAAGGGCCGCAACACCAAGGAGAAGGTCGTCCGCAACTTCGGCCAGCCTCGGCCGGAGGGATTCCGCAAGGCCCTGCGCGTGATGAAGCTGGCCGAGAAGTTCAACCTGCCGATCTTCACATTCATCGACACGCAGGGCGCCTACCCTGGTCTCGGGGCCGAAGAGCGCGGGCAGGCCGAAGCCATCGCCGTGAACCTGAGGGAGATGTCCCTGTTAACGGTGCCGGTGATCGTCGTGGTCATCGGAGAAGGGGGCAGCGGCGGGGCTCTCGGCCTGGGCGTCGGCGATCGGGTCTACATGCTCGAGCACGCCGTCTACTCGGTCATCTCGCCCGAAGGATGCGCGGCCATCCTCTGGAAAAACCCGTCGGCGGCGGCCGAGGCGGCGGCGGCAATGCGCATTACGGCCTCTGACCTCAAGCGCCTGGCCATCATCGACGAGATCGTTCCCGAGCCGAACGGCGGCGCCCACGCCGATCCCGGCAAGGCCGCGGAGCTGCTTGCGCCATTCCTCGAGAAGGGATTGAAAGAGCTGCAGAAGCTCAAGCCGGCCGCGCTTCCGGAGGAACGGTACAAGAAGTTCCGCAAGATGGGGATGTTCGAGAAGGCTTGAGTTCGCCGTAGCGCGGTACGGGGTTTCGGGGTCTCGCTGCAGGTTCAATGGAGAGCACGAATGACACTCTTCGCCATCCTCATCGTCGGGTTCTTCGCCATTGATCAACCGACACAGCCGGTCCTCAATTACGTTCCCAAACATGAGGAGCTGAAGTACACCTTCGGCGGCGCGGCCCCTACCCATCACATCAAGCCCGGGACGCGCATCGTGACGTGGACCGAGGATTGTTACGACGGCGCCGTGACACGGCCCGATCAGTTGCCGACGAAGATGATCCCTCCCGGCCACGACAATCCGCAGACCGGCCCGTTCTTCATCGACGGAGCCGAGCCCGGCGACACGATCGCCATCCACATCAACAAGCTCGAGCCGGCGCGCGACCACGGCATCTCGTCGTTCTTTCCCGGCTTCGGGGCATTGAACGGCACCGATCGCACTGCCATCCTCGGCGCTGATCTCCCGGAGAAGGTCTGGTTCTATGACGTCGACCGCGCCAAAGGAATGGCGCGGACGAAATCGCTCGACGGCAAGTCGTCGTGGGACGTTCCGCTCGCGCCGTTTCTCGGCTGCCTCGGCGTATCGCCGGGGCAGGAAGTGCGTTCCACCATCGTCCCCGATTTCTTCGGCGGCAACATGGATTGCCCCGAGGTTCGCGCCGGCAACACCATCTACCTCGGCGTGAATGTCGCGGGCGCGCTCCTCTCGTTCGGCGACGGCCACTACGCGATGGGGGAGGGAGAGATCATCGGCACCGCCATCGAAGGGGCCATGAACGTCGATATCACCGTCGATCTGATCAAAGGACGCGCCACGCACTGGCCGCGCATTGAGAACGCCGAGTCGATCATGACCGTCGGCGCCGGCCGTCCGCTGGAAGACGCCGCCCGAATCGCCTTCAAGGAGATGGTGCACTGGGTCACCGAGACGACCGGACTGTCCGAGATGGACGCCTATCAATTCGTCTCACAGAACGCGAAGACGCCCGTCATCGAGATGGTCGACCCGGAGTACACCGTGCTGGTGAAGATCGAGAAGAAGCGTTTGCCGGGACGAAGCTGAACCACAGAGACAATGAGGACACGGAGAAAGGCACTTCTAGTTTTGAGCAAGTCTACAGAATCCTCCGGCGAATGCCGTTCCTGAGCACCGGAACATTGAAATTGATGAGCAGGCCGAGCCGGCACCCTGTGAGCTTCAATCTCCGTGTCCTCTGTGCCTCT
>DATLWH010000318.1:0-4837 GCA_035576505.1 Thermoanaerobaculia bacterium
AGCCTTGGGCAACCAACGCTGCCGGCCGTGCCGGCTAATGCATCCGCCGGCCTACGATGAACTTCACGATCACCCGGTCGGATGCGTGCGTGAGGTCGTATCCGATGCCGGCGTTGAACTCCCAGTCGGGCGAGAGGTTCAGATCGATGGATGGGTAGATCTGATGGGACTGGGCTGTGCGCGGGTCGAAATGCGAAAGAGGACCCAGGGCTCCGTAATACTCGATGCCCGCCGCCACCTTGCGAGTGACATCGAACTTCACGTTGGCGGCGGGGGCGAGCTCGAAGCCTCGTCCGGCGTTTGCGCCGTGCAGCGATTTCTCGAGCGCGGGATTGAGGGCCAGGTACCACCGGCCTAGGGTTTTGTCGAAGATGGGACGGAGCTCCCATGACCACGTGTCGTCGGCATAACGCGGACGGACGTAGCCGATCTCTGTCGACAGGCTGACACCGACGGGCCAGTGCCACTCCGGCGGGACGCGGATCCGCGGCCGGATATGGTCGCCGACGTAGCTCCATCGCTGTCCCGCACCGGCCGTCGTGAAGACGTAGAACCCTGTCTCGAACCAGTCGCTAAAGCCGTGCGTCAGCTCCAACGTCTCCCGCACCGCATGCTGCTCCCCTCGGGCGGTGACATTGCTGTGCACCTCCACCATCGTCATCTCCGGCGCCACGGTCTCCGATCCATACACCTGGATCTCGTAGTTGTCCTGCCCCCGCGCCGTGCCGGCGACGAGGAGAAGCGCGGCAATCCCAAGCCATCTCACGCCGGTCATTTCACCATCCATGAAGCCGGGAAATGAAGCCCCCTTCCTCCCTTTTCACCGAAACGAATCAGCGTAAGGAGCGATAGAATTGATTCATGCGAAAACTGATTTACGTCGCCCTGCTGGCCGTGCTGAGCTTCGGTTGCGAGCCGCAAATCAAGTCCTTCACCGTGCAACCGACTTCGGCTGCCTGCGGCGATGGCGTGACGCTCAACTGGAGAATCTCCGTCGGTGACGGGGAGATCTCGGCCGATCAGCCGGTGGTTCCGTCGCTCAATCCGCCCAAGAAGGTGAACAGCCTTGGGTCGATGGTGGAGCAGGTCAGCAAGACGACCACCTTCAAGCTGACGCTGCCGTATGGCGGAGAGCAGACGGCGACGGTGACCGTGAATCAGCCCTGCACCTGTGGACCGCAGACGCTCACGTTCACCGGTACCTGCCTCTCGGCAAGTCAAGGGCCGACCTACGCGACGCAGACCGTCAACGTGAACGTCGCACCCGGTAATCTGACGGACCTCCAGAGCGACGCCAATTTCCCGATCCATGTTTCGCACGCCGGCGCCGACATCGCCGTGGGCGCCGGCGGTGGCCCGATCGGCCCATTGCCGGTTGTCCCCGCCGCCGGCGACTACATCATCTCCGTACCGGGACAGGTGGGGATTAATGTCTGCGCCGGCGCCAGCGGTCCGGTAGGGGGAGGCCAGGCCGATGCGCCGGTGGTACACCTGAAGGTAGTGCCGACGTGCCAGTGATTATGCGCGTTTGCTGAGTCAACCACAGAGGCACAAAGATCACGGCGGGCGCTGGGGTGCTCTCCGTGTCTCTGTGGTGAGATGTGATTCGCTGCTTGTGGTCAGTTCCAGATGCCGGCGATCGACGATACGTTTGCGCTTCCGCCGATCGGCGTGAGGCCATACATGTCTTCGATCGTTCGGAGAAGGTTGTAGTGCGAGTAGGCCGCGGCGCTGGTACTTCCCGCTACGACATGCTGGCCCAGGATGATCGTCGGGATTCGGTTTGCGGGAGGGGTGGTGTTGATCCCGTTCTTGCAGCTCGTCGGCGTGGGGTAGTTCGAGCTGTCTTCGTCCCACGTGATGATGAGGAGACTGTTATGCGTGGCCGCCCACGTGGCGTACGCGTCCAGGTGCGACTTGAGCCACGCGTCACCCTGAGCGACCTCTTTGGTGACCGGGTTGCCGCCGGAGGTCTTCGCCGAGTGCATGTCGTCGAAAAGATCGGGGATGACGATGGCCACCGTCGGCAGCTTGGCAAACCCCGCCGCAGTGGTCGGAAAGGCGGTGAACTTCTGGCTCGCGGATTTCGGGATCCCGGCGAAATCGAGCCACGGACAATGCTTGCGCGCGTACTGCTGCGATGTCGGGCCGCACGTGACGGGGTCGGGCAGGTTCTCGGCGAACCCGACGAAGGTGCGGCTCGCCGCGAGCAGGCTGGCCGCGAGATTCGGCGCTTTGATGCTTGCGGCGGTCGGGCAGGTATCGGTGCAGACGCCCTGCTCGTTACCGGAAAAGAGCTCCAGGTAGTTGGGCTGACTGGGGTGGTGCAAGCCGGTGTAGTTCGTCATGAGCGCTCCGCGCGCCGGCAGGCTGTTGATGTAAGGCGCGGCCGATGACCCCATGACGTCCGTATAGGCTTTGTTCTCTTCGATCACGATGACGATGTGATCCGGACGCGGAAGCTGCTGGGCTCCGGCCGCCACGGCGAGGCAAAGCGAGAAAAGCACGAAGCAACCGGATATACGAGCGCGCATGAAGCTCCTCCTGGCTCAGGATCGACACAGCGTATGCCCGCATTGCCGCAGACGCAAGTAAGGAAGGCGGGAGGACGCTTCCATGCGCCTCCCGCCTCCGATCAATCTGCTCGTTACCGATCCGCGGGATCAGTGGCTCTGCGTCTGGTCGAGGAAGGTCTCCCAGTCCCGCTGCAGCTTGGCATGCGACTTCTGCTCGAGATAGACCATGTGCCCGGACCAGTAGCGCTCGTAACTGATGTTCGCTCGAAATGCCGGCGGCAGCATCAGCTCGTGCATCGTGTATTCGGCCTGGTAGTAGGGAGTGGCCAGATCGTAGTAGCCCTCCATGACCAGGATCTTCAGGAAGGGATTGCCGACGATGGCCGCGCGCAGCGGAGAGATCTCCTCCTGGAATCCCTGGTTGCCGCCGGGCGCGGGTGTGGCACCGGCCGACCGCCACAGGAACATCCCCGACTGCTGCGCCGACACGTAGTACGGAAAGTCGGTTTTGTAGTCGAGCTCCGTGCGCATGTAATTGTTGAAGGCCATGGTGAATGGGCCCGTGGTCGCGGTCGACGCCGGATCGCTGAAGCCACCGGGGCCTCGCCCGCCCGGGAAGCCAGGCTCGGGAAGCTTGTACCGTCCATCGAGCCGGCCGACGCGCAACTGTTGATCGAGCAGCAGGTAATGATCGAACGTACCGACGTCGATGCGCAGGTTGAATTCCTCGATCACGTGTTTGGAGAGGCCGGTGTATTGCGACAGGTGGTCGATGACAGACTGCCGTTCCTGGGCGCTCATCGAATCACCACGGGAGAGGGCGGCGGCGTAGTCCGTGATCGCCCATTGCTCCGCCTGCACCAGAGGCGGACATGGCGTGTTGGGATTGCCCTGGCAGCCGTCGATCGCCTTCTGAAGGTCGGGTGAAAGCTTGTGATGGTAGTAGGCGATGGCCATGTACGTGGGAACGTTCCATAGATAGGCCGTGTCGTTCGTGGGCGAGAACGAGAGCGTCTGGAAATTGAGGGCCATCGACAGCAGGCCGATGCCGTTGAAGACGATGCCGCGGCCGGCGAGATAGCCAGCCACCCCCGCCGAACGCGTGGTTCCGTAGCTCTCCCCGAACAGGTAGAGCGGTGAGCTCCAGCGCTCGTTCCGCGAAATGTACATGCGGATGAATTCGCCGAAGGCCTCGATGTCACCCTCGGGATTCTCGTACTTGCGCGCGGCGGCGGCATCGGCCGGCCGGCTCCACCCCGTTCCGATGGCGTCGACCATCACGATATCGGTCCGGGCCAGCGGCGTGTAGGGATTGTCATGGAGACGGAACGGAGGCTGCGGCATGGAGCCGTCGGGTTGCATCATGACGGTGCGCGGGCCGAGCGCTCCGATGTGCAGCCAGAGGGAGGCTGATCCCGGTCCGCCGTTATACGAAAACGTCAGGGGACGCTTCGCCGAGTCGCTTCCATCGACGGTGTAGGCGACGTAGAACATGAGCGCTTCGGTGGTGCCTTCGCTGTTCTTGATCGGCAGGCGGCCGGCCGTGGCGGTGTAGCGAAGCGTACGGCCGTTCACGGTGATCTCGTGGTGAGTCACGTTCGGAGCGCTCTCGTGCATGTCGAAATGGAACGTCGTATTCGTCGCTCCGCCGGGCCCGCCCTGCTGGGACGGCTCCGCGCGCTCCGATTCGGTTCGCGCCGGCTGCTGCCGTTCCGGCTCCGGTTGCCGAGCCCGCGGCGCTGCCTCAGGTTCGGCGGCAGCGGGAGCAGTTGGTTTCGACGGCGCCGCCTGGGCTGATCTGGGTTGCGTGGAGCGCTTCTGGTCCGTCGATTGCTGCGCAAACGACGGAAGTGCCAGGACGCCGGCGAGAAGGAGAGAAACAGGAATCGCGTTCGCTTTCATCATCACCTCATATCGCTCGAATCTGGAACGCAATGCTAGTTTCTTCGCAGCCGCATCGCCAGAGATTCATCGCCGGACCACCCTCATGGATAGCTCGAGAGATCGTTGCGATCGGGTGGCCAGCGGGTAGTCTTGGCGTCAGAATCTGAACCGCACGCCCGCGGAGAGGATGTTCGGATTGAGCTTCAACTTCAGCGACGATGCCGCGCTCGTGGAGTTCGGTTTGTACGGGACGTACTTGTCGTCGATGGCCAGGGCCAGGTTGTGGCCGAGATTCAGGTTCACCCCGGCGTTCGCCGCCCATCCCCATTTCTTCTCGATCACAACCGATCCGATCGGGCTCAGGGCAAGATCACTGCTGTTGAGGGTTCCGGCCTTGACATATGCCGCGCCGGCACCGACGTAAGGATCGAGAAGAC
>DATLWH010000319.1:0-2916 GCA_035576505.1 Thermoanaerobaculia bacterium
TACCTGACCACGACCGTCGACACGATGGTCAACTGGGCGCGCGGCAATTCGCTCTGGCCGCTCCCGTTCGGCACGGCCTGCTGCGCCATCGAGTTCATGTCGATGGTCTCATCCCACTACGACATCGCCCGCTTCGGCGCCGAGGTCGTCCGTTTCTCGCCGCGGCAGGCCGATCTGATGATCGTGGCCGGCACGATCGTCGACAAGATGGCACCCGTACTCAAGAAGATCTACGAACAGATGCCCGAACCGCGCTACGTCATCGCCATGGGCGCCTGCGCCACATCCGGCGGCTTCTATCGCGCCTACCACGTCGTTCAGGGCATCGATGAGATCATCCCCGTCGACATGTGGGTCCCCGGCTGTCCACCCACTCCCGACGGATTGATGTACTCGGTCCTGAAGTTGAAAGAGAAGATCCAGCGCGGGGAGATCAGGCGATGATGACTTTCAAATGGGAGTCGGGAGTCGGGAGTCGGGAGTCGAAGCATCAAACTCCATCTCCATCTTCCTCTCCGACCCCCGACCCCCGACTCCCGACCCCTCAACACTCATGAGCACCCTGACCAAATTCTCCGCCATCCCCTACACCGGCCCGGCGCCGACGAATCGGGATCCGTACGTTCCGGTCGATGCCGCGACAGCCGATGCACGCGGTGCGGCCATCGCCGAAGCGTTGCAACATCCCGGAATGACGCAGGAGACCGGGCAGGACATGCCGTCGTTCATCGTCGACAAAGACGCGATCGTCGACGTGCTCCGGACCCTGAAAGAGAACGCCGATCTTGCGTTCACGATGCCGCTCGACCTCTTCGCGGTCGACTATCCGAAGCGGGAGAGCGCGTGTCGGGAGTCGGGGGTCGGGAGTCGGAGCACAACCTCCGCCACCGCTACTGCCCCCGACCTCCGACCCCCGACCCCCGACCCCCGACACCCCGGCCGTTTCGACGTCATCTACCAGCTCTATTCGCTCAAGAACAACGAGCGCATCCGCCTCAAGGTCCGTGTGGCCGACGGCGAGCCGATCGAGACCGGCACGGCGGTCTTCAAGGGGCTCAACTGGTACGAGCGCGAAGTGTTCGACATGTATGGCGTGGTCTTCGAGGGCCATCCGAACCTGCGGCGCATCCTCACCCACGAAGCCTTCCAGGGCCACGCGCTGCGAAAAGACTACGATCCCGCCCAGCGCTGGATCCTCACTGAAAACGACGTGGCCAAGATCATCCCGAAGGTCGATCCGCGTTTCGAGAATGTCGATACCGACTACGAGCGGATCACGTTGAACCTCGGGCCGTCCCATCCCGCCACACACGGCACTCTCCGCATCGTGGTGACTCTCGACGGCGAGATGATCATCGGCGCCGACCAGGAGATCGGCTACCTGCACCGCTGCTTCGAGAAGATGTCGGAGACGCACACGTATCAGCAGGTGATCCCGTACACCGACCGTCTGAACTACTGCTCGGCGATCATCAACAACGTCGGCTACTGCATGGCGGTGGAAAAGCTCCTGGGCATCGACGTACCGGCGCGCGCGCAGCACGTCCGGTTGATGCTGTCGGAATTCATGCGCATCGCCGATCACCTCGTCTGCATCGGCACGAACCTCGTCGACATGGGTGCGCTCACGAACTTCTGGTACCTCTTCCAGCCGCGCGAGGAGATCTACGGTCTCATCGAAGCGTGCTGCGGAGCGCGCCTGCTGCCGAGCTACACGCGCATCGGCGGGCTGGCCGTCGACGTCCCTCCCGATTTTCTGCAGAAGTCGCAGCGCCTCGTCGACATGATGCCGAAGTTCATCAACGACGTGGAGAAGCTCGTCGACCGCAACAAGATCTTTCTCGACCGCGTGGTCGGCGTGGCGCCGATCACGGCGGAGATGGCCATCAACTACGGCTTCACCGGCCCCTGCCTGCGCGCGTGCGGCGTCCCCTTCGACGTCCGCAAGGCCAGCCCCTACCTCGGATATGAGACCTACGACTTCGACGTGCCGATCGCCGAAGGCGGCGACACGTACGCGCGGTTCCTCGTGCGCATGGAAGAGATGCGGCAGTCGCTGCGCATCCTGCAACAGGCCATCGACCGCGGTCTCCCCGAGGGACCTGTCATCGTCGACAATCCATACGTCGCCCTTCCGCCGAAGGCCAAGGTCTACAACGAGATGGAATCGCTCATCTATCACTTCAAGCTGATCATGCACGGCATCCAGCCGCCGGTCGGTGAGACGTACTTCCAGGTCGAAGGGGGCAACGGGGAGCTTGGCTTCTACGTCGTCTCCGACGGCACGAAGAATCCGTATCGCGTCCGTTGCCGGCCGCCCTGCTTTCAGATCTACTCCGCCTTCCCGGACATGATCATGGGACAGACGATCGCCGATGCCATCGCCGCCCTAGGGTCACTCAACATCATCGCCGGAGAGTTGGACCACTAGCCGATGCACCTGACACGCGTAAGACCAGGAGTCGTCAAAGTGGAGCGGACACCGCTGACGGTGCTGGACCGCTTGTATCTTCCGGCCGTCATCGGCGGGATGCTGGTGACGATCCGCCACCTTCTGCACAATCTGTTCAATCTCAAGAAGCTGCCGACGATCTCGTATCCCGAGGTCAAACGCGTCTACTCCGAACGCTTCCGCGGACGGCACATCCTGACGACGCGCGAAGACGGCACGACACGCTGCGTGGCCTGTTACATGTGCTCGACGGCCTGCCCGGCCGAGTGCATCACGATCGAAGCCGGCGAGGATGAGCGGACGCGCGAGAAGTTCCCGGTGCGCTATGAGATCGATCTCCTCCGCTGCATTTTCTGCGGATACTGCGTCGATGCCTGTCCCGAGGATGCCATCTACATGACGCGCGACTACGAGATGGCCATCGATACACGGGCGCGCTCAGTCGTCGGGTTGCGCGACCTCGT
>DATLWH010000320.1:0-3267 GCA_035576505.1 Thermoanaerobaculia bacterium
GCCGAGGTAGCGAAGAACGAAATACGTGACCGAGGCCTGCATTCCCGTGCGGCAGTAGACGATGATCGTGGCGTTGTCAGCAACGCCGGCGCGCTGAAGGAGCGCGCGCAGGTCGTCCGCGGAGCGGAAGAGGGGAGCCGAGCCGCCGCCGAGCGTCTCGTTCCACGGGATATTCACGGCCGAGGCGATGTGGCCCGGGTGAGCGACACCCTCTCCTGATTCGGCGCCGCAGTACTGCTCCGGAGACCGCGCGTCGATGATGGCCATTTCTTCCGGCCTCTCCGCGGCAACCTGCGCCAGCACCTGCATCGTCAGCAGCCGCGTGACGACCTCGGGACGGATGAGTGCCTCAAATACCCGCGGGGCGAATCGTACGTCGCCCTGCGAGGTCGGCAGTTTTTCCCGCGTCCATCTCGTGAAACCGCCGTCGAGGATCGAGGTGTCGTCGCCCCGTCCTGCATAGTCGAGCGTGAAGAACGTGCGCGCCGCCGCGATCGGGTCTCGCGCGTAGATGACGATCCGGCCGTGACTGGGAACGCCCGCCTGGCCGAACACCTTCTCGATGGCCGCGGGATCAGGCAGCTCGTTCGGCGTGCCGTCTCGTTGCACGAGAAGATCGGCCATCGCCACGAAGCGGGCTCCGAGAATGTGCGACTGCAGGAAGGCGGCCCGATCCCCGACTTCGAGAACGGTAACGTCCCGATCGTAGAGATGCTGCTGCACCCATTCGGTCGAAACGAGCATCTGCGGATGCTCCGCGGCCGCTCCAAGCGCCGCGGTCAGTAACAGAACGAGAGAAAGAGGGAAGATTCTGTGGAGACGCATGGCGACTCTCCTTATTGTTGGTTGTCTTGTAGCGCACCGGCGAGAGTACGCACAGGAGAGTCGTCACAGGCTGCATGTGATGGACGAGCGAGCCTGCGGTGAGCGCCGCGTGCGTACGAACATCCTTGAGCGCTGCGCCCGTCAGCTGGCGCGCCGAAGCTGGTTCTCGAAATCGATGGCCCGCGGGTAGAGAATGTTGTTCTCCAGGTGCATGTGGTAGTGCACGGACCGGCTGAGTTTGTCCAGTTCGGCGTAGATCTCTGTTGCGCAGTCGTCGTCGATCAGCAGGCAGAGCTCGCGCATCGTTCGAAGTTGCTCCCGGAACATCTCGTGTTCCACCAGCTCCCGGAGCACCCGTTGGCTGAGCCGTGCGTTCGGCAATCCGGCCGTTCCATGACCGTTCACGGCCAGGGAGGCGAACAGGTCGCGCTCTTCGTGCGCCATATGGACGGTGACCACGGTCGAAAACGTGGCGAGAAGTGTGGCAATACGCTGGATGTTGATCAGGGAGGGATGTTGATCGGCCATGCCGTCGAGGAAGGCGCGGATGCCCGGGATCTTGCTCCCCGCCGTATCGGAATGATCGTTTGCCAGATAGCGCGCAAGCTCATCGAGTGGCTGCTGCGACCACGCCACCGCGTCGTCGGGCCGAGGCGCCGCCTGGATGCGTGCGATCAGCTCGTCCGCGCGATACCCCACCGCTGCCGCCGCATCGGCGAGCGAGCGGGCGCCTTTGCAACTGTAGTCGATCCCGGCGTCTTCAAACACGTCGACCGCCTGCGGAAAGGCATCGGCGATTTCGGCGATCGAGCCTCGAGTGAAGACGGACGTCTCCTTAACAGCCATTTCAATCTCCTCTCTTAAACGATAACCACGATGACCGTGGGGGCGCGCGGCGCGCGCTCACCAGGCACGGGTGAGCCGCGTCACAATCGCGGCGACCAGGAGCTTGCGCGGCAGAGATGTCGGCCGAGCCTTGGGCAACCAATGCTGCCGGCCGTGCCGGCCTATAGGACAACGAGAGCCTCCAGCTCCGTGCGATTGTGCACGGTGAGGCTTGCGCCCTTGAGCGTGATCAGCTTCTTGTCACGGAATTCCTTCAGAAGCCTGGTGACGGTTTCGCGGGATGTGCCGATCAACTGCGACATGTCCTCGTGCGTCATGAGCACCTGGCATCGACATGGCTCGCCTGGCTTCTCGCGGGTCGCGCAAATGGAGAGGAGCAGGCTGGCCAGCTTTCCGGCAGCGGAATGCGACAGTTCGATGGCTCGAATGTGGTCGGCGCTCGACTCGCACTCGAGCGCCAGTTGCCGGACGATGTTCCGGGAGGCCTCGTGATGCGTCTCCATGAAGCGGAGCAGGTCTTCGCGGCGGACGAACTTGACCTGAGAGGGCTCGAGGGTCTCGGCGGCCGTCTTGTACGGATTGCCGGTGACGGAACTGCTCAAGCCGAGGGCTTCTCCCGCTTCCGCGATCTTCGTGATCAGGGTCTTTCCCTCGGTGGAGGAGATGGTCAGCTTCGCTTTGCCGTGACAGATGAGGAACATCCCGCGCGGCACCTGCCCCTCGGAGTAAAGGACGGCGCCTTCGGGGTAGACGTTCGTGAATGTGATCGTGTCAAACGCCTGCCGCACCGCCGGCTCGGTATTGCAGAAGAAGCGCTCGCTACGCCACGTGCAGGTCAAACAGTCGTCGAAAAGCTCAAACCCGTAGTGCGGACTGCGCATGGACTCCCCAGTTCTCTGCGTCACGGCCGGCCCGGTGATAGACGCACTCTCTTCTGAACGCTGAGGATGGGTCCTTCCCGCCTTGGAAGAACGTGTTCCGCGACACCGAACGATGTGAGCAGCACCGAGATCAAATGGGATCAAATGGGGTCACGGATCAAATGGGGTCACACCTTCGTTCTTCGGCATGTCCGAATCATTCCGGTGCAAGTTACTGCCTCAGAATGACTTACGGAACAGACGCGATTCGCGGTGTTGTCCCGGAGAAATATCGCCCGAGCCGCGAAACGCCGCGTTTACAACAACTTAGACACGAGTTCAAGTTTGCGCGCGCCTCGAGGGTTTCCGAACGCGGTTGACGCAAGTCGATGAAGCTGCGCGAGTTATGCCTGCGTTCGACGAGGTTGGCGAAAACCGAAGGTGTGACCCCAGGCGGCGGCGATCCACACCGCTGCGCGTCGGGTGCAACACTGCTGCTGGTCGGCGCAACACTGCTGCGGGTCGGCGCAACGCTGTTGCGGGTCGGCGCAACGCTGTTGCTGGTCAGCGCAACGCTGTTGCTGGTCAGCGCAACGCTGTTGCTGGTCAGCGCAACGCTGTTGCTCGTCGGCGCAACACTGTTGCGGGTCGGCGCAACGCTGTTGCTCGTCGGCGCAACACTGTTGCGGGCCGGCGCAACGCTGTTGCTCGTCGGCGCAACACTGTTGCGGGTCAG
>DATLWH010000321.1:0-4022 GCA_035576505.1 Thermoanaerobaculia bacterium
CACTTTAGGTCACTCGGCGATCTGAATGGTGCCAGTCGGTCACGCGCGGGTTAACCTTGAGCCAATCTTCTACCTGAGCAAGGTAGTCGTTGAAGGTCAACTCATCGATGCTCAAGTGAATCCTTTCGCACGTGGCCGGAAGCTCTTCCCGGAAGACGGCGTAGCGTGTGGCCATGGCCTTGCCGCCTGGGATTCGAATTGACTTCGGCATTGCGTCGCTCAGCCAATCGCGCACGCAACGGATGGCATTACCGATATCACCGTCATGAGCAGCAATATCCTGACCGGCGATGTCTGAGAGGAACTTCTGATAGCGGTATTGTTCGACATCCAGGATCAGACATATCTTGGATTTCTGTTCCGCGCGGCCAAAGCGTTTGGCGCCGAAGAAAAGGCCCAACTCGAATGGCATGTTGAAGCGCGGCAGGCCGGTGGCGGAATCAGTCTCCGTTCTCGAAATGTCGTGAAGGCCGAACCTGCAATCGCTGATGATCTTTGTAATCTTTTCGATTCGTACCTCACTGGCATCATCGACCTCGAGAGAACACCGTGCGATATATCCGCAGTCGTGAACCGCAAATACGACAGCTTCGAAAAGATGCCGGTACTTTTCGTCGAAGGGACAGTTGACGAAGACGCTCCGCTCGTAGTCCGCAGCCATCGGCTATTTGCCGGTCGTTCGGGTGGCTTTTTCCGGGATTGTCTCGCCGCGAACGAGCCGTTCCATTTCCGGACTCCGAGCAGCCGATACCGCTTTGACAGCGGCACGGATTTCTTTGCGCGGCACGCTGGTAGCTCGCCTGGTCGTGATGATCTTACGAAGTTTGGGTGTCATGGTTCGAAAAGTGTACCTCGGAGAACAGGGATGGGCCATAACCTACTCCGGTGTTGTCTCTCTTCTTGCAAGGACGCTCGCTGATGAAATGCACCGCCGCCCTCTCGCTACTCGTCTTCGCTGCCTGCGCCTCCGCGCCGCCGGCCCCTCCCGCACCTCAGCCCGTCGCCGCCCCTGTCGTCGCCCCCACCTCCGCGCCGCCCCCGCCATCCGCCCGCCCGGCGAATGCGATGACGCCGGTGACCTCGGTCGCGAAGGCGATCGCGGAGCCGCGGATTCGCGTCGGGCTGGTGAGCGACCAGGCCACGGTCACTTTTCCGCGACTCGCCGGCGGCTACTACATCGTCAGCGATACAAGCTCGGCGATCATCCGTCGCGGCTTTACCCTCACCGCGCCCGTGAGCAATGCGCCGGCACACTACGCGGTGCAGGTCAGCACGATCTCCGACATCCCCAGCGCAAGCGCACTCGTTGAAAAACTGCGCGGCGCAACGCAGCAACGTGTCGACTCTGTGCCCGATACGACCGGCGCGGCATACCGCGTCATCGTCGGCGATTTTCCGACGTCGAACGACGCCCAGCCACTGCGCGATCAGCTCACGCAGGGTGGCTACGGCACGAACCTGCTCATCGTGAAACGTCCGAGCGATCAGCCGTTCAACAAGAGACACGAGCTGGCCGACGACGAGGGAGAGCACGCTACGATCGACGGCGAGTCCGTGCTCATCATGCCGGTCAGCGCCGAGATGCTCACGATCGGCGACAAGCCCTACCGGACCGCCGCCCGCGTTTTCATCAACTCCCGCGGTACGTACAACGTCATCAATGAGCTGAACCTCGAGGACTATCTTCGCGGTGTGGTTCCCGCGGAGATGGGCTCGAAGATCTATGACGAACTGGAGGCCTTGAAAGCGCAAGCCATCGCCGCCCGCACCTACGCGGTGCGCAACCTCGGACAATTCCGGCGCGAGGGTTACGACATCTGCGCCGGCCCGGCCTGTCAGGCCTACAACGGCGCCTCCGGCGAAGAAGCGCTGACCGACCGCGCCGTGCGCGAGACTGCCGGACTCGTGGCGACCTACAACGGCCAGCCGATCGATGCGCTCTATACGGCTGCCTGCGGCGGTGAGACGTCGGATGTCGGGACGATGTTTCCCGGCCGCAGCGAGCCCTATCTCAAGCGTGTCCGTTGCGTGGAAGACCAGGTTCTGACGATCATCGGCCACGCCGACAGCGGTCTCCTCTCCGAGCAGCAGGTCCATGCCCGCATCTTCTCCGCCATCGCCGGGTTGCCCGACGCCGGCGCGGCATGGAGTGCGCGCGAGGTGCAGCAGGCAGTAACCGCGGCGATGCAGAAGCTGCGCTTCGATCCGCGCAGCACCGTGGCGCCCGCGTCATCGCGCCGCGGGGACATTCTTGCGTATCTCGCCGCGACGCTGGATCTCGACCGCTACTCGACCGTCGTTACGATGCGGGAGGACCGCACGTACTACTTCCCGCAGACGGCGGCGAAGGAGACGGCGCCGTATCGCGCAGCGGCGTTCCTCATCAAGTTCGGATTTCTGCCGGCCGAGGGGATCGATCGCCTCGATATGAACGCGGCCATGCCGCGCGAGGAGCTCTACGGGCTGCTCGGATCGTGGGTGCGCAAGCATGGGGTGATCAGCGATGCCACCGGAAAGATCGTGACGTTGGCCGGACGCGACGTGACCCTGAAGATCGACGGCAAACTGACGCGCTTCACGCTGCCGGCCAACGTCTCCGTCTTTCGCAAGATCGGCGACCGCTATCAGGAGTACCGCAGCGCGCCGGTGACGATCGGCGACCGCGTCACCATCACGTCGGACGCCGGCAAGACCCCGGTGGCCCTGGTCATCAATGCCTATCTCGACGGCGCGTCGTTCGACCGCAGCTCGAGCTTTGCGAGCTGGACGCGCAGCTTCCGCGCGGATGATCTGGTCGTCTCGATCAACAAACGCAATCCGATCCGGCAGCTTCAGGGAATCCGTCCCCTCACGATCGATGATTCAAAGCGCATCGCTGAGCTGGAAGTGACGGCCGAGAACGGACGCACGTTCGTCCTGCGCGGTCTGCCGGTGCGGTGGTCGCTCAATGTGCCCGACAATCTCTTCGTCTTTGAGAAGACGCAGGACGCCGATGGCATGGACCGCTACACGTTTTATGGTAAGGGTTGGGGTCACGGCGTCGGTTTCTGCCAGGTCGGCGCCTACGGCATGGCCACCCGCGGATGGACAGCGCAGCAGATTCTGACGCACTACTACACGGGGATCGAGATCGGACCGATGAAGTAGCCGGCCGTGCCGGCTACTTGGCTTGCCCGAGGCTCGGCCACCATCTTCGTCAGATCGTTTTCTACCGCGCAGGCTCTTACGAGCTTGCGCGACAGAAGGCTCGGAGCGCGGCTGTTGGCCGAGCCTTGGGCAACCAACGTAGCCGGCCGTGCCGGCTACGGTTCGCTCCCCAGCACCAACACCGCCAGCGCCACCGCCGCCCGCCGATCCAGCGGCGATGCGGGATTGAGATCCAATCGATCGACATGCCCCACGGCATCCGGCCGGCGGACGATCCATCCCGCTTCCTGCCCGTTCCAGGTGATGCGCAGGTTCGACTGGTAAACAGGAGCGAATTTGCCGAGGGCCTTGCGCATGAGCGCGCGGCGGAGCGATTCCTCGACAGCCTGGCCGCGCGGCGCGAAATCGTCGGCACTCCAGAGCAGCCAGCGGTTGCGGCCGAAACGGGAAAAGAAAGAACGGGCAATGCGCGCGATCGGGGTGCCGTTCGGGAGTGCCACGAGGTACGTGACGCTCGGAAAGTTGACGCTCGACTGCTGGGAGATCGTGATGGCCGGTGCTCCGGCGTCGAAGATCGTCACGTGCGTGGCGGGGATGAGCACGACGATCATCGCCGCGAAGGCCGTGCTGAGAATCAGTGCGGCCAGGGCTGGCAACAGGCGATGGTCCATCAGCAGGAAGAGCGTTCCGGCCAGCCCGGCGCTGATCACCACCACCGTCATGAGCGCCGCGATGACGCCGACGACGCTGGCAAAGCTGCGGTAGGACAGCAGGGCGTTCCCGTCCTCGGCCCGGATGTACGCCGTCTCGCCGGCCGGGACGCCGCTCATGAACTGAAACCGCGAACGGTCGAAGGCGGCGGTGGGCGGGGGAGG
>DATLWH010000322.1:0-4723 GCA_035576505.1 Thermoanaerobaculia bacterium
ATCTTCTCCGCCCGCCGCATCATCAACTCGCTGTCGGCCACGAACACCACCGGCACATCGCGGCGAAGGACGCCGCCGAGCGCTTCGAGCGACGCGCTCTCGTCAGGACGTTTGTAGCCGGCCGGGTTCTTGTCGTAGATCGCGCGCGCCGCGGTGTACTGCTGCGCATCCATCAGCGTCTGGCGGATGTACGAGATCACGCCCATCAGCGAATCGGGATACGTCCATGCCGGACGCGGATTGAACGAGATCTGCTGCGTGGCCGGATTGCGGATGACGCGCGATTCCATCGTTTCGCCGCCGAGGTTCAGGGCCACGGATTGACCGTTGAAGATGCCGAACATCGGAGCGGTGACGATCGTCGTCACGCCGGTGGCGCGCTTGGCGTCGACGTCATCGTCCGAGAGTTTGGCCTCGCGGAAGGCCAGGAACGACGGGCTCGTCTCCGGCAGAGGCGCCGGGGGCGGTGTGCGTGCGCCGCCACCTCCGCCTCCGCCGCGACGCCGCGGCGCGCTCGCGCTCGGAAAACCGAGCGATGTCTGCGCGTCGATGAGGCCGGGATAGACATGCAGGCCTTTGACATCGATCACCGTCGCGTCGAGCGGGACGGCCGTCGCGGCGCCGACCGATTCGATCAGCCCGTCACGGATGATCACCACGCCGTTGGCGATCTCCGGTCCGCTGACCGGATGAACCGTCCCCCCGGTGATGGCATACACGCCCGGCGCATCGGCAAAGCCCGGCACCGCTGCGAAAACGAGAAGGAAGAAAACCGAAAGACAGAGGAAACGTCTGGACATTCGCACCCCCGCGGCGCGACATGATACGGGATGGATGTGGGCCAACGGGGGTCGGGTGTCGGGGGTCGGGTGTCGGAGCGGTCAACATTCGATTCAGAGGAGTCGCGGTGATGAGCATTCACTCGAAGCTCCACCCGTCAGCCGCTCCGACCCCCGACTCCCGACTCCCGACCCCCGCGTAACAAGTTTGACTCCCGTACCCCCCTTCGCTACGCTCAACGAACTCCCATGGTCCTTTTCAACTACGCCACCAAAGAGATCACCGCGAAGATCGTCTATTACGGTCCGGGTCTCTGCGGCAAGACGACGAACCTGCAGTTCGTCTACGATTCGCTGCCGTCGAACAACAAGAGCAAGATGCTCTCGCTGGCCACGAAGACGGACCGCACGCTCTTCTTCGACTTCCTCCCTCTCGACCTCGGCAAGATCCGCGGCATGCGCACCAAGCTGCAGCTCTACACCGTGCCGGGGCAGGTCTACTACAACTCCACGCGCCAGCTCGTGCTCAAGGGCGCCGACGGCGTCGTCTTCGTCGCCGACAGCCAGGATCACGCCACCGACGCCAACCTGGAGTCGCTGCAGAACCTCGAAGACAACCTCAAGCGCCAGGGCGTGCGCATTCGCGAGATCCCGCTGGTGATGCAGTACAACAAGCGCGATCTGTCGAACGCGTTGCCGGTGGCCAAGCTCGAGTCCGAGGTGAACAAGCTCGGCGTGCCGCACTTCGAGTCGGTGGCCACGACCGGCCTCGGCGTGGAAGACACGCTGAAAGGCATCACGCAGCTCGTCCTCAATCACCTGGTCAAGAAGTACGGGCTGGAAGGTTCCGAGCCGCTGGAGCGCGAGATCCAGATCCTCAATCCGGCGGTACCGCCCGAGGCGCGCCCAAACGATTCGCTTTGGGATGAAGACGATCTGTTCGGCGATGCGCCATCCCCCGCCTCGGCGTTTACCCTCGATGATGCCAGCGGCGCCGAAGACATCCCGCTCGTTCCGACGGAGCTGATCGGCTCCGCGCCTGCCGCGCCGAGCCTGCCGCCTCCGGAACCGTTCGACGATTTCGAGGACTACTTCGCCAATCCGTTGCCTAAGTCGCAGACGCCGCCGCCATCGTCAGGCATATCCGTGCGCGGTTCCGGATCCGCGCTTTCGTCGCTGGAGGAACTGCCGAACGAAGTGCCGATGATGTCCATCGAGATCCCTCTCCCCGAGGGCATCCTCAGCTCGCTTCCCGACCTCGGCGCACCGTCGTCCTCCCGCGTAGCCACGCCCGCCGACCGCCGCGCCACCGACGGCCTGGTCAAAGAGATCACCGTCCCGCTCAACCTGACGATGGAGGAGCTCCGCCAGAACCGGAAGCTGCGGCTGAAGATCACTGTGGACGTGAACCTGCTGCCGTAGGGTGAGAAACCAGAAACCAGAAACCAGAAGTGAAGCAGACTGTCTTCTGGTTTCTAGTTTCTGGTTTCTAGTTTCTGGTTTCTGGTTTACGACGAGAAATGTTGCCGATGCATGGCAGCGTTGTCCGAGTTGCCGAAGGCCACTTCTGCCTTCTGCCCTCTGATTTCTGCCTTCGAGACAGGAGGGGTGGCCGAGTGGTTTAAGGCAGCGGTCTTGAAAACCGCCGTACCTGCAAGGGTACCGTGGGTTCGAATCCCACCTCCTCCGCCATGTCCGGCGGTCACCGTCCGTCGAAGCGCACCGTGACTGCATACAACCCCTCGCGCCTCGCATCGAACGTGAAGGTCAGCGACGGGCCCTCTGCCATGACGAGGCGCAGTGTCTGCCCGTCTCCTTGACATTCCGTCACCATTCCACCGAAGTCGTCGAAATGGCGCAGCAGTTCGCGCGCCACTATAGGCGTGGCGAATCGGTCAACCGCGCGGCCTTTGGTGAGGGCGAAGAAGAAGTCGTCGGCCCAGCGCAGGTCGCGGGAGACCCATTGATGGCCGAGGTTCTTCGCCCCGTTCGCGGTCAAACGAAGCCTCCACGTCCCTGCAGGTTCACGAGTGCCGCCGAAGCTGTTGAACGAGTGCGCGAGCTCTTTTGTCGGAACGATGACGACGTCGCCGTTGATGCTCGTCTGGCGATAGTCCTCGAGACTTTCGAAATGCTGGTCGATCGCGAGGAGATGAGCCTCGGAGCCGTCCCAACGCCACGCGCTAGTCTGCGCGCTGACCGTCACTCCGTTCCCGCCGTGCACCGCCTCGACGAGGAACCTCGCATCGCCGTTCCGTGCTGACGGGAGGATCCTGATGCCGGCGAAGTAGGGTCCGCACGACGCCCGCCAGCAACGCAACACACTCGCAATCGACCATTTTATGTGCGCAGCGCCGCCGCGCGAGGAGCCGACGATCAGGACAGTCCCCGTCTCGAAGTATTGGAGCGTGATGACGAAATCGCCGTTCCCCAACTTCGTCGCGGTCGCGTCGATCGCAGGAGCGTGCCGCTCGCGCCCCGAGAGCACGGCGTCGAGCTGTTTGACGGCCGCGACGAGATCGTCCGCCGCCAAATCTGGCCGCGACGTCAGTTGTGAGGCCAGATACTCTCCCGCCAGACGCCACATCCGTGGCAGATCCCGGTCGGTGCAGTGCTGCCAGTCGTTACAGCGGCGATCGACTCGCCGGAACGTCTGCGCGTAACGGGCAGCAACGTCGCTCGCTGCGAGCGCTTGCGTCGGCGCGACAATGATCAGAGCCGTCGTCAGAAGGATTCTTGCCAGCACGCCAAACGCTGATTCTATGCTCCGGCGTGGCGCTGTGACCTCATGCGGTGTGTCGAGCAGCGCCGTTCGAAAATCGTCCCAGATGCCCCGCCAGCCCGCACGGCCGGCAACGTTGGTTGGCCAAGCCTCGGCCACCATTCTTCTCGATCACGCTAGGCGTCACGCAAATTCAACATGACTACGTTCGCAGCTTGATTGCGGCCGTTACGGCCAATGCGGCGGCGAGGGTCATCAAGATCCACCCGGACAATGTGGGTAGGTCATTCACCACTGTGAGCGTTCCTGACGCGGCGGCGCCGGGTGGTGCCTCGCTGGAAGTGACTTGCGACGTCGTGTTGATGTGCGCGCCGAGGGCTATGCCCTTCACGCTGACGGTAATCGTGCAGGACTGGCCCGCGGCAAGCACATTCGATGTGCTGGAAAAGGTATCCGTCCCTGGATTGATGGAGAAGATACCTCCCCCGGTTGCAAGCGTGCTGCACGTGCCGCCGGTTTGGGTAATGAGATCGATCCCCGCCGGCATGGTGTCGCTGAACTGAACGTTCGTAAGCGGGACGGCGTTGGGATTGGTCACGGTGATCGTCCCTATGGAGTTGCCGTTGAGCGCGACCACCGCGGGGCTGAAGCTCTTGGTTATGACTGCAGAGGCGGCTTGCGCAAACACGGTTCCTGCGAAGGACGCGCTGATGAGCAGCGCCGTGATGAGAGGAAGACGTGACGACCTTTGATTCATGGCACTCCTTCTTGACCGCGGGAGTCGTGATGATTGTCGAACACTCCGCGCTGCAAACGACCGACCCGAGGTCGCGACAGCATACGCGGCTGGAGCTGATCGAGCGCCGGGTCGGCCTCGATCTTATTTGATCACCACGCCGGGCGAGACGTTTCCTTCGATCGAGCACTCGGTGGCGGTCATGGATGCGGTGTCGTCGAGCAGTCGCAGAGCCCAGACCGGTGTGCTGATCGAGCAGTCGTATAGACGGATGTCGGCGCCGGTCCCGGCTGCACAGCCCATGTTGTTGCCGCCACCTTGCGCGGTGATCTTCGGGCAGTAGTTCAGCAAGACCACCGCGTTCGATGCGGCGACCACGCCCACCGTGATCGACAATGTGTCCTTTACATGCGCCTGGATCGTCGAATAGGCGATGGATACACTCGACGGATTCTGGGATCCGGCGGAGAAGTCGACGCTGACCGC
>DATLWH010000323.1:0-11251 GCA_035576505.1 Thermoanaerobaculia bacterium
TCGAACGCGCGTCATGTGCGTCTTCTCGTCTTCACGGCTCAGGACTCGGCGCAGGTGTTCGCGGCAATAGATCGCTCCGTGCTCGATCGGCACCTTGCAGACGACGCAACGATTCTTCGTGACCACTTTCGCGCCGCGTTCGAGGACGCGCAGAACGACGCCTGCGATCACCAGCAGACCACCGAGCACGAGCGCCTTCTGCAGCATGGCCGGCGCGAAAAAGTCGACGAACGGAGCGTCTTCATAGGTCTGCTGCAACACGTACATCACCACTACCAGAAGGATGATCCATAGGCCGAGCCGCAGAATTGTGGACGACATGAGGGAAATTCACTGTAAGACGCTCACCGGGGAGTGTCAAATTGCTGGTGCACAACGAGGTAGGCGGGGAGGAAGTCGATGTCGACCGCGCCATTACGGTCGGTCCGCCAGGTGTGAATACCCCGCGCGTGCAGCGACTGCACGATGCTGGCATGCGGATGGCCGAAGGTGTTGTGCCGGCCGCACGAGATCAACGCGATTCGCGGGCGGACGGCATCGAGAAAGCCTGGCGTCGACGAGGTACGGCTTCCATGATGCCCGACCTTCAGCACATCGGCGCGCACGTCCCGCGCCGCGAGCGACTCCTCCGCGTCTCGCTCCACATCGCCGCTCAGCAGTGCCGACCAGCGGCCGATGCCGATGCGCAGCACGACAGAGCTGTTGTTCTCCGGCGAATGCTTGAACGTTCGATCGGCCACCAGGGCGTGCAGCGACAGGGCGCCGACCGTCCGCAGGTCGTCGTCGCGCACCAGATGAATCGGGATTTCGCGGTCGGCACACGCCGCCAGCACACGCTGCGCACAGTCGCCTTCGAAGCGGCGTGGGGAGATCCAGAGGCTGCCGACATCGAGGTTCTGGAGAACTGACGGGAGTCCTCCGCAATGATCCGGATGCACGTGCGTGAGCACGGCCACATCGATGTGGCGCACCCCGCGGTCGACCAGCATCGGCAACAGCTCCGTCTCGCCGAAGTGCGCGTCGCCGAGGCGGCCGCCAGCGTCGATGAGAACAGCATGCGCCGGTGATCGAAGGAGCAGAGCATCGCCCTGGCCGACGTCGAGCATCGTCAGCCGCGGCTGCGGCACATCGCGTGTACCGACCAAGAGCGCTGCCACGAGAGGGATCGACATCGCCGCGAAGATCGCCGCGACGCGCAAACGCCCGCGCAACAGCGCGACCGAGCCCATCGCTAACGCATAGCCGGCCACGATTGCCGCCAGCGGCGGCGCTGCGAAGAAGCCCCACATCGGCGCCGCGGCCGCGTTCACGAACGTGCAGAGTCTGTTGAGCGACCCAACCACGACCAACAGTGTGGCGCTCGGGACGACGCAGACCGCCACCGATGCCAGCAGCATGATGAAGACGACCGGCATGAGCAGCATCGTCATCAACGATCCCCCCAAGGCGTATTGATGGAAGTGGAAGAGCGTCAGCGGCGTGATCACCATCTCCGCGGAGACCGCGAACCCCAGCCAACGGGTACGCGGCGTCGCCAGTACCTTTCCCGCGAAGAGCAGCGCGCCTGCACCGGCGTATGTCAGCTGGAAGGCCGGTTCGACGAGGTCGTGCGGTGCGATGACGAGCCGGATCAGCGCGGCGACGCACCAGAGGTTCTCGAGCGTCGTCGGCCGGTGCAGGATGCGCGAGATTGCATAGAGACCGATGCCGATGCTCGCACGCGACACCGACGCCGTCGGACCGATGAAGAGAGGCGCGGCAATCGAAAACGCCAAAAGCGACCAGTCTCCCGCACGCGGTGCGTGCATCCAGCGCAGAGCGAGCGCGATCAGCGCCGCCGCAAATGCGATCTGCAGACCGGAGAAGACGAGCAGGTGATACGTGCCGCCGTGTTTGTAACTGTCGCGTATTTCATCGCTCAGGCGCGCGCTGCGCCCCAGAGCCAGCGCTTCGACAAGCGCCACCTCGCCGGGGTAGGAGTCCGCAAATGGACGGAGGCGGTTCGCCAGCGCCCGGTTCCACGCCGCGGGTGTCAACCGGTTCAGTGAGCCTCCGTACGACATCAGCCGCGGCGACTTGACCGTCAGCACCAGGTCGCCGCGATCGCTCCGACGCAGAAATCCTTCAGCACGGATCGAGCGCTCCATGGCGATCGGTTGCGGCGCAAAGCGTGCGTAGATCGTCAACGATTGATCGATGACCACCCCTTCCGCGGCGAATCGCTCGCAGCGAAGCACGTGGGCGTCGCCGCTCATCGACCAGTCTCGATCGATCGGCGCGACGACAGTGACGAATCGATCGGAAAGCAGCGGTGATGTGAGACGGGCATCGCTGTCGCTTCGCGCCCGCCCGTGCGCTGCCGCGCATACGCCCCCCGCCACGGCAAGGCAGACCATGGCCATTCGCGCTTTTCTGATGGCGGCGAACAGGATCGCAACAGCGGCGAAGCCGATCGCCTCGGCGAACGAATGTCCAAGCGCCAGACCGGCGACGTAAGCAATCAGCGGGAGTGCGGCCGGAACCTCACCGCTTCGACTTTGCTCATGACGGGCTCGCACGCTCAAACGAAGCGAGCGTTTCCACGTGATGCGTGTTGGGGAAAAGGTCGAGGAGGTCGAGCGAAGCGAGTCGCCAACCTGACGCGATCAGCCGGCTCGCGTCACGGGCAAACGTTACCGGATCGCAGGCGAGGAAGCAAACCATCTCGTTCGTCCGCGTTGCGATGGCGTCGATGACGTTGCGCTGCGCCCCTCCGCGCGGTGGGTCGAGGAAGACGAAGTCCGCGCGCGGCATCCGTTCCACCCACCACTCCACCGGGGCATTGACCAGCGTTACGTTCTCCGGAACGTTGGCCTTCGCGCACTCATGCGCCGCCTCCCCTCCTTCGACCGCGGTCACACTCGCGAATATCTCTGCCAGCGGCCGGCTGAAGAAACCGACGCCGGAGTAGAGATCGACGGCTGTTTTGTGTGGGGAGGGGGTCGGGGGTCGGGGGTCGGGGGTCGGAGGCGCGTCCTCGGACTTCCGACCGCCAGTCGGACCGCCAATCGCCGGCCCACGTTCATCCAACTTCATCGCCAGATCCGGCAGCGTTCCTGCCCCTGCGTTCTCCGACGCCCGACCCCCGCCCCCCGACACCCGCATCGCCAGCCTCATCACCAACTCACGCAGTGTAAAAAGCATGTGCCGGTTGACCTGGAAGAAGGCGTCGGTGGTGACGTGGTAGCCGTCGATGGTGAAATCGCCGTCGGTGATGAGGCGGCCGTCCACTTCCCAGATCCGGAGCTCCCCCGCAGTGCCGCCGTTCTGATGAATGGAGAACGTGCGGGCCGTCTCCACGCCAACGACCTCACACTCGGCGGGAAGCTGCACGACGTCGTTCGTCCGTGCCGCATAGAACCCGACCTTCGCACCGTGGCGATGGAGACGGCTGCGCAGCCGATAGTTCAGCGGCGATGGATGAATCGCGATCGGCGGCAGCGTGGCCGGATCGATCTTTCCGATCCGCCGCAGAGACTCGGTGAGGATCCGCTTCTTCGCCTCGATCTGCTTGTCGAGGCGCAGGGCCGCCCAGTCGCACCCTCCGCACTCCCTCGCCACCGGACATGGCATGACGCGACGCGACGGGGATGGCTCTACGACGCGCACCAGATCGGCGCGCGCAAAGCCCTTCTTCACTTCCAGAAGACGCACCACCGCCACATCGCCCGGATAGACGTTCGTGGCGAAGATCGGAAAGCCGTCCACCCGAGCCAACGCGGCGCCGCCCGCCACGAGCTCCGTGGGCGTGATCGTAATTTCGTCGCCAACCCGCATCGAAGGCGAGGATGTCATGAAAGGGTGCGCAGTAGAATCGCCCGCTTCCCAGATGCGACGCCTTCGCCCTGCCACCATCGCCGCGCTGCTGATCGCGATCGGCGCCATCCGCATGGCTACGACCTGGCGGGTCTACTCGGCGACAAACGACGAGGCCGCGCATATCGGTTCCGGACTGGAGCTGTTCCAATATCACCGCTATTGGTTGCTGCGCGAGAACCCGCCGCTGCCGCGCGTCGTGCTCTCGGCGTGGCCGTGGTTCAGCGGAATGCGCTACGACCCCCACGGCACGTTTACGGATCAGATTCACAGCGTCTTCTACGGACACGGGGAGTACAAACCGAATCTCGTTCGCGCACGCGCCGGCACCGTCGTCTTCTTCATCATCGCCGCCATCGCCCTCTTCTTCACGGCACGCGACGCGCTCGGCGACGGCGGTTCGCTCGTGGCGCTCTTTCTCTTCACGATGGAGCCGATCGTCCTCGGCTACTCGGCGCTGGCGACGCATGATGGCGCGGCGGTGGCCGGCCTCGCTGTGGCGCTCCTGGCCTTCGGCCGCTTCCTGCGCCATCCCGACCTGAAGCATGCCCTCGTGTTTGGTGCGGCGTTCGGCTTCAGCGTCGACTGCAAGTTCTCCAGCATCGTCTTCGTGCCGGTGACGTGCGTTGCCATCGCAGCCGTACGGCTGATCCGCGATGCCGAGCTGCGGAAACACCTCGCGCGGGCCATCGCCTCGCTTGTGCCGGCCGCGGTGGTAACGCTCTTCGTCATCTGGGCCGGTTACGGATTCACGGTCGGCACATTCGGCGAGCTTGCTCCGTGGAGCGATGCCTTCCGGCCGTCCATGCAGCGTCTTCTCGCGCGCATCGGGCCGCGCGCACCGTTGCCGGCATCCGACTTTTTCGCCGGGATCGCAGCGCTGATGAAGATCGACAAAGAGGGCTTCCAGACCTTCCTCTGCGGACGATCGGGGACGACCGGCTGGTGGTGGTACTTTCCGTTCGCCGCCGCCATCAAGACGACCATCGCCGGGCTCATTCTCTTCCTCTCCGGCGCCTGGTTTGCGCTGCGCGACCACACGCTGCGTGGATCATTTGCGGAGTGGAGCCTGGCCGCACTCGGCATGGTCATCGCCTCGATGCCGACCGCGCTCGATCTCGGAATCCGCTACATCCTCCCCTTTTACATTCCATTCGCCATCGCGGCCGCGGCAACGGTGCTGGCGATGTTGCGCGCCTCCCGCGCCACAGCCGTCATCGCTGTCGCGCTGCTGGTCTTTCATCTCGGCGCCTCGGCGCTTGCGCATCCCGACTACTTTCCCTACTTCAACGCCTTCGCCGGACGGGAGCCATCGCGCTATCTCATCGACAGTAATGTGGATTGGGGACAGGACATCCTGCGCCTCCGCGGCGTCGTGCGCCGCGAGCACGCCGGCTCCCTGGCAATTTCGCTGATGGGTCCTGCCGACTACGTCGCGCTCGGCTTTCCGCCTGTCTACCCGGCCAGCGCATGGACGCGTTCGAACGGCTGGGTCGCCGTCAGCGATCACTCGTACCAGATGGCGAAGACCCAGGGCGGTTGGAAGTGGCTTCCCGACACCTATCAACGCGTCGGGAAGTCGATCCGCCTGTATTACATCCCCTAGAAGGTTTCGCTTCTCAGCCGGATGGGGTACGTCGTGATGCCGTCGGTGGCTATCATTGGGCGATGCACCGTGCGAGGTTCCAAAAATGGGAATGGGTCGCGATCGCGGCCATCGCCGTGGCACGGCTTTGGCTGACGGCGGTGCGAACTCTCCGAGCGATCGGCTGGGCGTCGATCGATGACAACTGGTTCCTGCAACGAGCCCGCTCGATCATGGCAGGCCAGTGGATGGGGCCATACAACCACCTGACGCTGATCAAAGGCGCCGGATATCCGCTGTGGATCGCGGCGATCTCGTCACTGCACATCCCTTTGCTGTTCGCGCAACAGTTGCTCTACACGATTGCCTGTCTGGCCATCTGCCGGGCAGTCGCGCCATCGGTTCGCTCGGCGCCGGCGCGCGTGGCCCTGTTTGTCGTGCTCGTGTTCAATCCGATGAGCTACGCCAACGACATCGCCGACCGCGTCTCGCGCGAGGGCATTTATCCCGCGCTTTGTCTGCTGGTGGCCGCCGGTGTGGCCGGCACGCTCCTTCGGCTAAACGCCCGCCGCCGTGATGTGCTCCCCTGGGTCATCCTAGGCGGCCTGGCGTTTGCCCTGCTCTGGCACACGCGTGAGGAAAGCATCTGGATCGCGCCCCTGCCTGCACTCGCTGCCGCCGGCGTCCTGGCATGGGCATTCGGGGACAGGCAGGCGCGCTGGAAACGCGCCGTACTGGTACTCGTCCCGCCCGTGCTGTTCCTTGCCGCGGCGCACGCGGCCATCGTTCTCACCAATGGGCTGCGATACGGCGTCTGGAGCGACGTCGAATTCAAATGGCGTCCGTACGTCCTCGCCTCCGGCAGCCTCAATGGCGTGCGCCAGCATCCTCCGGTGCCGCACACACCAGTGCCGAAGGAAGTACGGGAGCGCGTCTACGCCGTGAGCCCCGCATTCGCGGAGATCCGTCCGCTGCTCGAAGGACAGCTCGGAACAGACTGGAAGCGGGGCAACGCGGACCTCGAGAATGGAACGTTCATGTGGGCGTTTCGCGAGGCGGTCGAGAAGAGGGGCTACTACGCCCGAGGGTCAGCCGCTGTCGCCGGCTACTACAATCGCATCAGCCGCGAAATCGACGAGGCGCGCCTCTCCGGACGGCTCGATGCGCGAGAAGCGCGCGCCTCTCTTCTCCCTCCGCTACTGCCTGGTCAGAGGCAAGACATCGTCTCACGATGGTTCTTCGGCGCCAGGCGTCTTGCAACGTTCTCCAGTTTCGCAGCCTCACCCACATATTCGGAAGGGTCGGATGAGGAACTACGCGAGTTCGTGGAGACGACTCGAACGCCGCTGACACCAAGAGCAAAAAGCATCGAGGGGGCGCATCTCGTCGCATGGATCATTCATGCCGAGGGTTCGCTCGACGTCTCCGTCGAACACTCCGACGGAACGTCGGTTCCTGGCGCGCGCGTCACACATTTCCCGACGCCCGATCTCTACGACCATCTGAAGATGAGCTGGAAGGATTTTCCTCCGGCGCGGAACGCAGGCTTCGAAATCGATGCGCAGGGGCCGGATGTCGAGCTCGTGCTGTCGTTGCACGGGCGGCCGATCGACCGCATCGTACTCAGCACGGATTCGCCCGGGCCGCACCACCCGCTCGTGCGCATGGGGGTTTATCGATACGAGAGGACCGTGCGTGAGCCGGATCTCAGCTCGATGGACGTCTTTCGTTTCGCCGTTCTGAACGCGGTCGCGCACGTCTATCAAGTCACCTTTCCGCTTGTGCTCGCGGCCGCGCTTCTGCTCTTCATCCTGACGCGGAGAGCGAACGCCGGACACCGAGGCGATTGGACGATTGCGATCGTCATCGGCGGGATCTTCGCGGCCATTGCAGCGCGTGTGATGATCCTCGCCATCATCGATGTGACATCGTTTGCGGTCTTCTTCGTTGCCTACGAGTCACCCGCGTATCCGTTGTTGCTGGCCGGGACCTTCCTGGCGGCGCAACAGGGCGTCGTCGCGTTGCGTGCGCGACGCCCGGTTGCCGAGCCATCATCCTGATCGTACGCTCCAATCGCGGAATCAATTCACCGTCACCGGCTCAGGCTCGGGGGAAAGCTCCACCTTGCCGTCTTCGCCAAGGTTTACGAAGACCGCGTCGCCGGACTTGAACTTCCCTTCGAGCAGCTTCATCGCCAGCGGGTCGATGATCAGTTTCTGCAGCGCGCGCTTGAGGGGGCGCGCGCCAAACGCCGGGTCATAGCCTTCCTTCGCAAGCTGCTCCTTGGCGCGGTCGCTGATGTCGATGGACAGGCCGCGGTCGCCGATCAGCTTTGCCAGCCGTTTGAGCTGGATCTCGATGATGCGCTTGATGTGCTGCATGTCGAGCGCGTGGAAGATGATCACGTCGTCGATCCGGTTGAGGAACTCCGGCCGGAAGTGCGTATGCAGCTCTTCCTCGACCTTCCGCTCCATCTCGGCCTCCTGCTGCGGCGTCTGCATCGACTTCTGATAGTCAAAGATGTACTGCGCGCCGACGTTCGAGGTCATGATGATGACTGTGTTCTTGAAGTTGACCTCGCGGCCCTTCGAGTCGGTCAGCCGCCCGTCGTCGAGGATCTGCAACATGACGTTGAAGACCTCGGGGTGTGCTTTCTCGATCTCGTCGAACAACACCACCGCATACGGCCGGCGGCGGATGGCCTCCGTGAGCTGTCCTCCTTCTTCATAGCCGACGTAGCCGGGCGGCGCGCCGATCAGCCGGGCCACGGCATGCCGCTCCATGTACTCCGACATGTCGATGCGCACCATGGCGTTCTCGTCGTCGAAGAGAAACTCCGCCAGCGCCCGCGCCAGCTCTGTCTTGCCCACGCCGGTCGGACCCATGAAGATGAATGAGCCGATCGGCCGGTTCGGATCCTTGAGACCCGCGCGCGAACGGCGCACGGCGTTGGAGACCGCGGTGATGGCCTCCTCCTGTCCGATGACGCGGAGTCGCAGGTTGTCCTCCATCCGCACGAGCTTCTGGATTTCCGACTCCATCATTCGCGTCACCGGCACGCCGGTCCACTTGGAGACGATCTCCGCGATGTCCTCCTCCGTTACTTCCTCGCGCAGCAAAGCTCCGCCCTTCTGCATATCGGTCAGCCGTACCGACGCGGCCTCGAGGTCGCCATTGATCTGCGGCAGCGCGCCGTAGCGCAGCTCGGCCGCCTTGTTGAGATCGCCCTGCCGCTCCGCGGCGTTGGCAGCCTCGCGCGTCTCTTCGAGTTTCTTCTTCAGCTCGTTGATCTGCGTGATGACGCCCTTCTCGTTCTCCCACTGCGCGCGAAGTCCGGCGATCTTCTCCTGCAGCTCGCTGATCTCGCTTTCGATCTCACCGAGGCGCTGCTTCGAAACGGGATTGTCTTCGCGGGAGAGGGCCTGCTTCTCGATCTGAATCTGCGTCATGCGCCGCGTCAGCTCATCGATCTCCTGCGGCATCGACGTGAGCTCGATCCGCAACTTCGACGCTGCCTCGTCGACGAGGTCGATGGCCTTGTCAGGAAGGAAACGGTCGGTGATGTAGCGATGCGAGAGCATGGCCGCCGCCACGACGGCCGAATCCTGGATCTTCACGCCGTGATGCACTTCGTAGCGCTCTTTGAGCCCGCGCAGGATGGCGATCGTGTCCTCGACGGTCGGTTCGCCGACGACGACCGGCTGGAAGCGCCGCTCCAGCGCGGCATCTTTCTCGATGTGTTTCTGGTATTCGTTGAGCGTCGTCGCACCGATGGCGCGCAGCTCGCCGCGGGCCAGAGCCGGCTTGAGCATGTTCGAGGCATCCATCGCCCCTTCCGCGGCCCCGGCACCGATGAGCGTGTGCAATTCGTCGATGAAGAGGATGACGTCGCCTTCGCTCTCCTCGACCTCCTTGATGACAGCCTTGAGCCGGTCTTCGAACTCGCCGCGGTACTTCGCGCCGGCGATCATCGCGCCGAGGTCGAGCGCCACGACCCGCTTGTTCTTCAACCCCTCGGGGACATCGCCCTCGATGATGCGCCGCGCCAGGCCCTCGACAATCGCTGTCTTGCCCACGCCAGGCTCACCGATGAGGACGGGATTGTTCTTCGTCCGCCGCGAGAGCACCTGGATTACACGGCGGATCTCTTCATCGCGGCCGATGACCGGATCGAGCTTGCCACGCCGCGCCAGTTGGGTCAGGTCGCGTGCGTAGCGCTCCAGCGCCTGATACTTATCTTCGGGATTCTGGTCGGTAACGCGCTGCGTGCCGCGCACCGACTGCAGGGCCTTCAGCAGGGCATCGGGCACCGCACCGTGGCGTGCAAGGATCTTTGCCGCGGTCGTTTCCTTCGTCTGGGCGATGGCGAGCAGGAAGTGCTCAGTCGATACGTACTCGTCATTGAACTGTGTCGCCGCGCTGAAGGCGGCATCGAAGACCTTGCGGAGTGCTGAGCCGACCATCGGCTCTGCCGACGCGCCTCCCACTCGTGAGTATTTTGCGACCTCAGCGGCAGCCTCCGCCTCGATCTGGCCCGCCTGGAGACCGAGCTTGGTCAGGATCGGGACGACGATCCCTCCCTCCTGCCGGAGGAGCGCGATGAGAAGGTGCTCAGGCGTCACCTCGGGGTTCCCCGCGCCGCGGGCGAGGTTCTGGGCTTCGGCCACGGCCTCCTGCGCTTTGACTGTAAGCTTATTGAAATTCATTGGTTACCTCGCATTGAGTCCGTTTGACTCAACTCACTAAACCGGTAAGAATTACCGCGCATTCCGGGTGCAGGAAGAGCGCGCGGAGGCCACGGGAACCGCGACCTGAAATCGCTTCTCCTTCCGATTTATTGACGGCAGAGAATAGACTCGGGGGAATCCCCGCCTCAAGTCAACGCCGCGAAGAATCTCACATGTCCAAGGCGGGTTACTCAGATAGACTTCCCCGGGAGAACCCCATGAGCGCGACCGCGCAAACGATTGACCGCATCTCGCCCGAAACAACCCTCTTCGAATCGATTCTCGAACTGATCCGCCGCACCTCGACACAACTGCCGGACGACGTCGTCCGCGCGGTCACCGCGGCGCGGAAGGACGAAGTGGAGGGATCAAACGCCGAGGTCGCCCTCAACGTCATCGGCTGCAACATCGGCCTGGCGCGCAATAGCTCACTGCCACTCTGCCAGGACACCGGGACGATCCTCTTCTACGTACACACTCCAGCCGGCTATGACCAGCTCGCCTTCGAAGAAATCGCCACCGAGGCGGTGCGGACGGCGACGAAGAAAGGCTACCTTCGGCAGAACAGCGTCGACAGCATCACCGGCAAGAACACCGGCGACAACACCGGACCCGGTTCGCCGGTCTTCCACTTCCATCAGTGGCGTGAGCCTCACGTCGAAGTGAAGCTGATGCTGAAGGGCGGCGGCTGCGAGAACATGAACGCCCAGTATTCGCTCCCACACCCCGACCTCGGCGGGCGCGATCTCAAGGGTGTCGAGAACGCCATCCTCGACTGCGTGCTCCAGGCGCAGGGCCAGGGCTGCGGCCCGGGCATCTTAGGCGTCTGCATCGGCGGCGACCGCGGCAGCGGCTATGGGTTTGCGAAAGAGCAACTGCTCCGTCTGCTCGACGACACCAATCCCGATCCCGTCCTCGCCGAGATCGAGCAGCACGTCGTCGAGAAAGCGAATCAATCCGGCATCGGTCCGATGGGCTTCGGAGGCAAGACCACGCTACTGGCCTGCAAGATCGGCACGCTCAATCGCCTTCCAGCTTCGTTCTTCGTCTCGATCGCCTACATGTGCTGGGCCTACCGGCGGCG